>JAODNB010000374.1 GCA_025464795.1 Frankiales bacterium | reverse complement strand
GGCCTGGCCGCGCGCCCGACCGTGGCCAGCGTCATCGCCGGAGCGACCAGCGCTGAGCAGGTGCGGCAGAACGTCGCTGCGGGAAGCTGGGTCCCGACCGCTGAGGATGCTGAGGCACTGGCGGCGCTGACGTGACCAGCTTCCCGGACGAGGAGGTGGTGGCTGCGTTCAAGGCGATCTGGACGACCGGCTCGACGAACGAGGACTGGACCGCTTGGGTCGACCACCTCACCCCGGACGTCGACTACGTCGAGCGGGTCTTCGGACGGATGAGCGGACGGGACGAGGTGCGGGCCTGGATCACCTCTCTGATGGCCGTCCGCTTCGACGTCCACGCCGTCCTGAACTGGTACATCGTCGCGGGGGACCGCGTGGTGCTCGACATGGAGAACCGCTACTACCACCCAGACCCCAGCCAACCGCACCTCGACTTCGGAGGCGTCAGCATCCTGACCTACGCGGGCGACGGGCTGTTCGGCCGCGAGGAGGACTACTGGGACCAGGCCGGCGCGAAGACGGCCTACATCGCCTGGGACGCCGCGTGCAGGGCGTGGGGGTCCAAGGGCCTCGAGGACGGACGCCTGGAGCAGCTCGAGAAGCAGCGGATCGCTGACAACCTCGCGACACTGGAGACCGGAAGGGTCACCTGAGCAGGGTTCCCATGTCCAGCGGGAGCTGGATGCCGGTGAACTCAGCGGCCTCGTCGGAGCAGAGCCACGCCACTGCAGCCGCGATGTGCTCGGCCGGGGTCGTCGTGATCGGCAGGGCGTTCATGAAGATGGGCCCGAGAGTGTGGGCGGCCCCCGCCACGAGCGGGAAGAGCTCGGGCGTCGTCATGCCGGTCGGCACAGAGGCCGGATGGATCGTGTTCACCCGGATGCGGTGCTGGGCGACCTCGTTCGCGACGGACTTCGCCAGGCCGGTGATGGCGTGCTTGGAGGCGGAGTAGTCCGACAGGAAGGGCAGTCCGCGCAGTCCGGCGACGCTGGACACCACCACGATCGCACCACCGCGACCCTGCTCGATGAGCACCGGTACGGTCGCCTTCAGGGTGTGGAACGTGCCGGTCGCGTTGACCGACATCGTCGCCTCCCACTGCTCGGGGGACACGTCCACGAACGCGGCGCCGCTGCAGATGCCGGCGTTGGCGACAACGACGTCGATCCCGCCGAGCTCAGCCACCGTGGTCGAGACGGCGGCCTGCATGCCCTCGAGGTCGCGGGTGTCGACGACGAAGGATCGGCAGCGCCTGCCCTCCTTCTCGACGAGCGCGACGGTCTCCGCCAGGTCGTCCTCCGTCGGGCCGGGATAACCGGTCGTCGGGAAGTCTCGGCAGATGTCGAGCACCGCGACGTCCGCCCCTTCCTGCGCGAAGCGGATCGCCTCGGCGCGGCCCTGACCGCGGGCGGCCCCGGTGATGAAGGCGGTCTTGCCGGCATAGCGGTTCACAGGGGCGTCATCTCTGCGGGAAGGGGAGGTGCGGTGCGGCGCTGCGTCTCGAGCTTCATGAGGAACCAGCTGGGGACCAGGGAGAGCAGGGTGAGCGCGAGGACCCAGCCGAAGGTGTCGCCGAACGCCGACGCTCCTGCGCCGGCGCGGCTCTCCCTCTGCAGGATGACGATGAAGACCGCGGTGCCGAGGGAACCACCTACACGTTGCAGCACGTTGAGCTGCGCTGAGGCGTCCTGCGACTTCGACATCCCCTCATGGGAGATGCTCACCAGCGCCGCGGTCATGAGCGGCATCCCCACGAAGCCGACACCGAGCCCTCGGACGAAGATGGCGACGACGATCACGGTGTAGCTGGTGTCGGCGTCGAGCCACAGCAGGGGAACGGTGCCGACAGCTTGTACGAGGGTCCCGCACAGGGCGAGTCGGCCTCCTCCGTACCGGTCGCACAGAGCACCCGCGTTGCGCATGACGAGGACGACGCCGACAGCAGTCGGCGCGACGAGCAGTCCGGTGGTGATGGCGTCCTCGCCGCGTGCCGACTGGAGGTAGAGCGGCAGGATGATCAGGCCTCCGAGGCTGATCGCCCCGTTGGCGAAGGACGCGAGTGACGCCATCGAGTAGGTGCGGTTCCCGAAGAGCCGGAGGTCCAGCAGCGGGTGCTCGATGCGGCGAGCGTGCCAGACGAAGGCGGCAAGCATGAGGAGGCCGGCGGCCACGGGGAGCACGACCCCGGCGCGGAGCACGGAGGGCTGCGTCGCCGTCTCCGTCAAGCCGTAGGTCAGCAGTGTCAACCCGATGGGCGCCAGCGCCAGCCCTATCAGGTCGAGGTGGTAGGTCGGGTGGCCCGCGTCACGCGGCAGGATCCTCAGCCCGAGGTACAGGGCAAGCGCACCGATCGGCAGGTTGATGAGGAAGATCGCGCGCCAGCTGACGGTCTCGAGCAGGAAGCCTCCGAGCGTCGGGCCCACGACGGGGGCCAGGACGGTCGGGACCGCGAGGATCCCCATGACACGGCCGAGGTTCTCCCGGCCTGCTGCCCGGACGATGAGCATCTGGCCGACGGGCATGAGCAGTCCGCCGCCGGCTCCCTGCAGGACGCGCGCGATGACGAGGCTCTCCGTCGACCAGGCGAGCCCGCACGCCAGCGACCCGAGGGTGAACAGCAGCAGGGAGACGAGGTAGACCTTGCGCATCCCGTGCCTGCGCGCTGCCCAGCCTGCGACGGGCGTGACGGCAGCGATCGCGAGCAGGTAGGAGGTGATGACCCAGGCGATCGACGGGAGGTCGGCGTGCAGGGCCCGAGCGAGCGGGTCGAGTGCGACGTTGACGATGGTGGTGTCCAGCACAGACATGACGGACCCGAGGACGGTGACGGTCCCGAGCCGCCAGACGAACGGGTCGATGCCCGGCCTGGTATCCACGGGCCAAACTGTAACGCGTTCTAGTCAGAGAAGCAGGTGCTGCTGGAGCCGCTCGCGTTGCTCGGCCGACAGCGGCAGCGACCGCGGTCGTCTACCCGAAGCAGACGATCACGACCTCGACGGGCGAGATGGCAGTGGAGTGGCGGAACACCCCACCCCTCTCGAGGGTGCCAGGATCAACGGGTGCAGCGACTCCTCACCTGGGCACTGGGACTGGGCACCGCGGTGCTCGGGGTCCCGACGCTCATCCGGCTGGTGGGCGATTCCGGACGATCGCTGCTGGTGGGCCTCGACGTCGTCGTGCCCTTGGCCGTGGTGCCGCTGGTCGTCCTCGCGCTGGCGGAGGTCCTGCTGCGACGGCGCCGGATCGCGCTAATCACCGCGGCGCTGCTGGTGCTGGACGCCTTCTGGGTCGTGCCGCTCTACG
>JAODNB010000369.1 GCA_025464795.1 Frankiales bacterium | reverse complement strand
TCGGTCTCGGCAGCGCGGCGCTGCGCCTCCGCCTGCTGGCGCCACCACGCGTCCGAGCCCGTGTCGAACGCCTGCTCCACGTCCTCGGCGGGCAGCTCCAAGGAGGTGGGGCCGGGGGATGCCACCTCGGGGAAGGCCCAGTCGTCCCCGGGCTCCTCCGGACCGGTCACGCCTGGTTCAGGCGTCCATGCCGAGGCGCCGCGCAGAGCGCGTGCGCTGGCGCGTCGTGCGGAGGCGGCGCAAGCGCTTGACCAGCATCGGGTCGGCGACGAGCGCCTCCGGCCGGTCGATGAGCGCGTTGAGCACCTGGTAGTAGCGGGTGGCACTCATGTCGAACAGGTCCTTGATGGCCTGCTCCTTGGCGCCTGCGTACTTCCACCACTGACGCTCGAACGCCAGGATCTCGCGCTCACGCTCCGTGAGGTCTCCGGAGGCCTCGGGGACCACGGAGAGGCTGGCTGCGGTGTCCATCGATCCTCCTGCGCGCGAGCGAACTACAACGGTGTCGTTCGCCGTCCATCATGGCACACCTCGGGGCCGATCAGGGGTACAGGCCACGCGTCCGGTGGGCGTCGGCGACGCGACCGACCCCGATCACCTGGGCGGCGGTCCGCAGCGAGAGCCGCTCCGTCCGGGCGAGGGCAGCGACCTCGTCGTACGCCCGCTCCATGAGGACCTTCAGCCGGTCGTTGACCTCGTCCTCGGACCAGAAGTAGGCCTGCAGGTCCTGGACCCACTCGAAGTAGGACACCGCGACGCCCCCGGAGTTGGCCAGGATGTCCGGCACGACGGTGATGCCGCGGGACTCGAGGATCGCGTCGCCGTCCGGGGTCGTCGGGCCGTTGGCGCCCTCCACCACGAACCGAGCCTTCACGCGTGCGGCGTTGCCCTCGTGGAGGACGCCCTCGAGCGCCGCCGGCACGAGCACGTCCACGTCGAGCTCGAGCAGCTCGGCGTTGCTGATCGTGTCCGTACCGGGGTAGCCCACGACGGTCTCCGCTCCGCTGCGCAGGTGCTTGAGCAGCGCCGCCGGGTCCAGCCCGCCGGAGCTGTAGATCCCACCGCCCACGTCCGAGACCGCGACCACCGTGCAGCCCGCGTCGTGCAGGTACTGGGCCGCGAGGCCGCCGACCTTGCCGAACCCCTGCACGGCGACCTTGACGTCGCGGTGGTCGACCCCGGCCTCCTTCAGGGCGGAGAAGCAGGCGTACATGACCCCTCGGCTGGTGGCACCGCCACGGCCCTGCGAGCCGCCGATGGAGATCGGCTTGCCGGTCACGACGCCGGTGACGGTGTAGCCGGAGTGCATGGAGTAGGTGTCCATCATCCAGGCCATCGTCTGCTCGTCCGTGCCGACGTCCGGGGCGGGGATGTCCTTCTCCGGGCCGATGATGGGCATGATCTCGCTGGCGTACCGCCGGGTGACCCGCTCGAGCTCGTTGCGCGACAGCGCCCGGGGGTCGACAGCCACGCCGCCCTTCGCCCCCCCGTACGGGATGCCGATCAGGGCGCACTTCCAGGTCATCCACATCGCAAGCGCGCGGACCTCGTCGAGGTCGGTGTGCGGGTGGAAGCGGATTCCTCCCTTGGCCGGGCCACGGGACAGGTTGTGCTGCACGCGGTAGCCCTTGAGGACCTCGAGAGTGCCGTCGTCGCGACGGAGCGGCACGGCGACCTCGAGCGACCGGCGCGGTGTCGCGAGCAGCTGGTGGAGGCCGTCATCCAGGCCGAGGTGGTCGGCTGCGCTCTTGAGCTGGAGCAGCGCGGACTCGAGGGCGGACTGCAAGGAAAAGCAACTCCTCAGGAGACCGGCGACTTCGTTGTCGCGGCGGTCACGGAAGAGAGGATGCCAGAAGCGCCCGCGACGGTGCTGGCGCCTGTCCGGCGAGGCAGAAGAGGGCTGCAGAAGGGCTGCAGAAGGGCTACTGACACACAAGAGCGCAACGGCTACGTTGCAAGCAAGAACACGTTCTACTCACGAGCTTTGGAGCTGCCTCGATGGACACCCGCGCCGCGATCCTGTGGGCCCCCCACACCGAGTGGAGCGTGGAGGACATCACGCTCGATCCCCCGAAGAAGGGCGAGGTGCTCGTCAAGCTCGCTGCGTCGGGCCTGTGCCACTCGGACGAGCACATGGTCACCGGAGACATGGCGCTGCCGACCGACATCGCTGAGATGATGGGCATCGCCCAGTTCCCGGTCATCGGCGGACACGAGGGCGCCGGCGAGGTCATCGAGGTCGGCGAGGGGGTCACCGAGCTCGAGGTCGGCGACCACGTCGTGTTCAGCTTCATCCCCTCGTGCGGACGCTGCCCGTCCTGTCGCAGCGGGCGCTCGCAGGTCTGCGACCTCGGGGCCTTCCTGCTCGGCGGTCGTCAGTTCACCGACCAGACCGCGCGGCACCACAGCAAGGACGGCAAGGACCTCGGCACGATGGTCGCCCTCGGCACCTTCTCGCCGTACACCGTCGTCTCCCTCGACAGCTGCGTGAAGATCGACAAGGACATCCCGCTGGAGAAGGCCGCGCTCGTCGGCTGCGGCGTCACCACCGGCTGGGGCTCGGCGGTCTACGCCGCCGATGTCCAGCCCGGGGAGACCGTCGTCATCTACGGCGTGGGCGGCATCGGCAACGCCGCCGTGCAGGGCGCGGCCTTCGCGGGCGCCCGCTACGTCGTGGTGGTCGAGCCGGTCGAGTGGAAGCGCGAGGCCATCAAGGACTTCGGCGCGACCCACGCCGTCGCGACCCACTTCGAGGCGCACGTGCTCGTCAGCGAGCTCACCCGCGGCGCGATGGCCGACAAGGCGATCCTCACGGTCGGCACCGCCGAGGGCCACCAGGTCGGCGAGCTGACCTCCATCATCAAGAAGGCCGGCCGCGCCGTGATCACGTCGGTCTCCCCGATGCTCAACGAGGACGTGAAGCTCAACCTGTTCGACTTCGCGATGCAGCGCAAGGAGCTCGTGGGCTGCATCTTCGGCAACGCGAACCCGCAGGTCGACATCCCGAAGCTGCTCGGCCTCTACATGGACGGCAAGCTCAAGCTCGACGAGATGATCACGACCGAGTACGCCCTGGAGGACATCAACCAGGGCTACCAGGACATGCGGGACGGCAAGAACTTCCGCGGCGTCATCCGCTACACGTAGGCCTCAGTCGAGGTCCAGCCGGCCCTCGTGCTGCACTCGGGTCTCCGGCCCGGGGTAGCAGACCGCGACGTGCCCGTCGTCCCACCGGACCCGGTACGGCGGCCTGCCGTCGGCGCCCTTCACCTCGAGGACCTCCCCGAGGCGACCCGTCTCACCGACGCGGCGCCCAGGGACGGCGATGGTGTCTCCTACGACTGCGTGCATGGCGACCTCCCGGTCTCCGATGGTCCTGCGGGCAGCGCTGCGGAGCAAGGCTCTGACAGACCAGGTTCCGCGGCGCGCCCGTACCGTTCGCAGCTGTGACGACCTCACCGTCCGGGCTCTCGGTCCCCCTCGGCGACCTACCGGGCTGGCGGCAGACCTACGCGGAGGACTTCGACGTCCCGGCCGCCACCGGCTCCTTCCCCGGGGCGGCCTACGGGGAGCACTGGGACGCCTACCAGGACGGCTGGAAGGACACCAGCAGGAACGGCACGTACCTGCCGTCCAAGGTCCTGAGCGTCCACGACGGGGTCCTGGACTACTCGATCCGCACGGAGAACGGGCTGCACCTGGTGTCGGCACCGGTCCTGAAGGACACCTGGGGCCAGACGTACGGCCGGTACAGCGTCCGGTTCCGTGCCGACTCCCTGCCCGGGTACAAGACCGCCTGGCTGCTGTGGCCGGACAGCGAGCGCTGGCCGGACGACGGCGAGATCGACTTCCCCGAGGGCGACCTGGCCCCGGGTGGGACGATCGGGGCCTTCGCTCACCACGCCTGCGCGGCGGGTGGGCAGGACGCCTTCGCCAGCAGCACCACCTTCACGAGCTGGCACACGGCCACGACCGAGTGGCTCCCCGGCAGGGTGACCTTCCTGCTCGACGGCGCCGTCCTGGGCGTCTCGACGCACGCCGTCCCGGCGACCGCCATGCACTGGGTGCTGCAGACGGAGACGGCCGTGAGCGGCGGAGCACCCAGCGACGCCGTCAGCGGCCACGTGCTCGTCGACTGGGTCGCGCTCTGGACCCGGGTCTGACCTGATCGCACCCGCGTCGGGCAGGATGAGGCTCACACGACGGGAGACCCACCGATGACCAGCCAGAGCCTCGAAGAGCTGCGCAAGGAGCTCGACGGGGTCGACACCGCCCTGGTCGACCTCATCGCTCGCCGGCTGGAGATCGTCGCCAGCGTCGGCGCCGCCAAGGCCGACACCGACACCCCGATCCGCGATGCCGGTCGCGAGCGCCTCGTGCTCGACCGGGTGGCGGCCGCTGCAGAGGCCCGTGGGGTGTCCTCCGACCTGGTACGCCGGATCTACCGCGAGATCATCGGCCACGCCGTCGACCAGCAGGTCGCGGAGCTGCTCGGCAGCCCGTCCAAGCCCGCGGTCGTCGGCTTCCAGGGGGTGCCCCACGCCTACAGCCACCTCGCAGCGCAGAAGCACCTCGCCGGCCGCGGCTGGGAGGCATCGTTCTGCGGCTACCCGAGCTTCGCCGCTGTCGTCGACGCCTTGGTCTCCGGGAAGTGCGACCTCGCTGTCCTGCCCGTCGAGAACACGACGGCCGGGAGCATCAACCAGGTGTACGACCTGCTGCAGGACTCCCCCGTCCACGTCGTCGGGGAGGAGACCTGGCGGGTCGACCACGCCCTGGCTGCCCTCGGTGACGTGCCGGTGGCCTCGCTGACCCGGGTGCTGTCCCACCCGCAGGGGCTGGAGCAGTGCGCCGCGTTCCTCCGGACGCTGCCTCAGGCCGTACCGGTGACCGTCTTCGACACCGCCGAGGCGATGCGGGCGGTGGCCGAGCAGGACGACCCCACCTGGGCCGGGATCGGCTCTCCCGAGGCCGCGGAGGCGCACGGGCTGGTGGTGCTCCGCCGCGGCATCACCGACAAGGCCGAGAACTTCACGCGGTTCCTCGTCCTCGCCCGCGAGCCCGTCGTCGTGGCGCCCCGGGTGCCGTCGAAGACCTCGTTGGTGCTCGTGACCTCCCACGAGGAGGGTGCGCTGCTGCGGTGCCTGCAGGTCCTCGCGGCATCGGAGCACTCGATGACCAAGCTCGAGTCACGGCCGCGGCCGGGCCGCCCGTTCGAGTACCTGTTCTTCCTCGACTTCGAGGGCAACGTCGGTGAGCCCCGGACGCAGCGCGTGCTCGAGGAGCTGCGACGCACGGCGCTGTCGGTGAAGCTGCTCGGGTCCTACCCGGCCAAGGTCGTGCGGGCGGACACCGTCGGCGCTCAGGAGGCCGACGCCTACGAGGCCCTGGTCCCCCGTACTGAGTGAGCCGGCTGTCGGGATCGAACCGACGACCTACGCTTTACAAGAGCGTTGCGCTACCGCTGCGCCAAGCCGGCGTGACGGTGAGAGCGTACTGGCGCCTTGAGGTTACCCATGGGTAACCTGCACGGCATGACCGACTACGACGCCATCCGCGACCTCATGCCGAACGTGGTCCCGTTCGTGAAGACCCTCGGCCTCGAGTACCTCGAGCTCGACGCCTCGCGCGCCGTGCTCCGCCTGCGGGACGAGCCGACGTTCCACAACCACGTCGGTGGCCCGCACGCCGGCGCCATGTTCACGCTCGCGGAGTCGGCCTCGGGAGCCGTCGTGATCGGGTCCTTCGAGGACCTGCTCCCCACCGTGACGCCGCTGGCAGCCTCCGCCACCATCAGCTACGTACGGCTCGCGAAGGGCGCCGTCACCGCCGAGGCGGTGCTCGGGCGACCCGCGCAGGACGTGCGGGCCGAGCTGGCCGAAACGGGCGACACCGTCCAGTTCCCGGTGCAGGTCACGATCCGCACCGAGGACGGTCGCACCAACGCGGAGATGACCATCAGCTGGGCGCTGCGGCCCAACCGGTAGCCGACAACGACAGCGGCCCCCTCCCTGGCAGGGGAGGGGGCCGATCTGCACGCCTTCCGGTCTCTGGAGGCCCCTGGGGAGCCGCATCAAGCCCGGGCTGTCCTTGCTCCGGCCTCTGCCAGCCTGTGAGGGGCTGCATCAAGTCCGGTCCTGCGAGCGCTACAAGCCGGACGGCCACACGATGGTCTGTCCGGGAACGATGAGGTTCGGGTTGGATCCGACCACACCGCGGTTCTGCGCGTAGAGCTTGTCCACGAAGGCCGTGACGTTCGCGTTCGACGTCGGGCGACCCGTCCTGCTCAGGGCCTTCTTCGTGAGGCTCCACAGGGTGTCCCCGCGCGCGACCCTGAAGGTGTAGGCCCTCTTGGCCACCGTGCCCGCCTGCTGCGGTCCGGTCACCTGCGGCGTCACCACAGCCGGCTTGGGAGCGACTGGCTTGGGTGCCGGTGCCTTCGTCGGAGCGACCGTCGGGATCGTCTTCACAGCGGCCTTGCTGGGCGCTGCGCTCGGGGCCTTGGTCGCGGCCGGCTTCGCAGAAGCGGTGGCGGCGACGGGTCCGAGCGACGTGGGTGTGACGGCGGCTCCGGGCTTGACGGCCTTGCCAGGAGCGACCGGTCCGAAGACCGGAGCTGCTGGGGCGGCCGTCGGCACCTTGGGGCCGATTGCGGTCGGGCTCTTGTTGTCATCTCGGCCGAACAGCGCCCATGCGCCGCCGGCGACGGCGAGCACGAGGACGCCACCGCCGAGAGCGGTCAGAGCGTTGCGGCCACGCCCGCCAGGCGGTGGAGCCTGGCTGGGCGGTCTCCCGCGGGGTTGCTGTGCCATCTCAGACCCTTCTGCCTGGACGTAAGACAGCAAGTGAAGCGCACCTGCCGGTCTTTGGGCAGACGGCAGGCGCACGCATCACCCGGATGTCGCCCTCGTCACCCGCCCGCACGGGGGCGCGGGGGTGAACGGGGGGCGGCCCAAGCAGCTGCGGGAGCGCGGTGTGACCTCCGCGAGAGGGGGTACCCAGGTCAGAGCGAGAACGGCGACAGCCGCCGTGCCGCCACAGTCCGCCGACGGCCTGCCCGACCCCCCCTGGGTGGGCCGTCGGCCTGTGGAGCAGGTCAGCCGGCGTCGGCGATGGTCCGCTCGCGCAGGTGGCCCTCGAGCTTGCGCTTGATCCGCTGCAGCGCGTTGTCGATCGACTTGACGTGCCGCTGGAGGCGCTCAGCGATCTCCTGGTAGCTCTTGCCCTCCACGTAGAGGCGCAGCACCTCGGTCTCGAGATCGGACAGGACCTCGTCGAAGTGCGCCTGCAGCGCACGGATGCGCTCCGCGGAGATGACCAGGTCAGCCGGGTCGCTGATGGCGACCGTCGGCAGGACGTCCGCCAGGACGCGCTCGCCGTCACCACCGTCGCCGTCACCACCGACGGGGCGGCTGAAGCTGACGTAGTTGTTCAGCGGGCCGTGCTTCTGACGGGTGGCCGTCTTGATGGCCGTGATGATCTGGCGCGTGACGCACAGCTCCGCGAACGCGCGGAAGGAGGTCTGCATCTCCGGGTTGAAGTCACGGATGGCCTTGTAGAGGCCGATCATGCCTTCCTGGACGATGTCCTCCCGGTCGGCACCGACCAGGAAGTAGGAGCGGGCCTTGACCCGGGCGAAGGCGCGGTACTTCGTGAGCAGCTCGGCGAGCGCGGCGTCGTCACCGTGGCGCGAGGCGAGGACGAGCTCGTCGTCGCTGCGGGCCTCCGCCGAGCGCCAGCGGTCGTGCTTGGCCGCTCCGAGCAGGCCGCCGTGCAGGTCACGGTCGAGGGCGTCGACCAGGCTCTCGGCCTGCTCGATCTCCTGGGTGAGGGACTCGGCGAGCGAACGGGCGAGCTCCGCCTCGATCTCGGCCGTGAGCTCGGCCTGAGCCTGTGCTTCCAGCGCGGCCACGTCGGCCTCGTCGCGCTCGGCCGGCACGCCCGGAACGATGGTCAGCACAGGAGCTGCGGAGCGCTCGCGGAGCGTACGCACGGTTACCTGCCTTAGTCCGGTATGTCGGCACTTGTGGCGCCGAACTGCCTGCGGTCACGAGCGGTGCACCCGTGAACGCGCACTCTCACATCCCGAGCCGGGACACGTCCAGTGTTGCAGGTCACAACGACTCAGGCGAGAGGAGGTGACGGATCCATCGCTGTGACGTCGGCAACCGGAAAGATGTCGTTCCGGTTACCGGCTCCTCACGCTCGGCGCCGGCGAGCCACCTCGGCGAGCGTGACCGCGGCCGCGATGCCCGCGTTCAGCGACTCCGTCATGCCGGACATCGGGATGCTCACCGTCAGGTCGCAGGTCTGCGCGACCAGGCGGCCGAGCCCGTCCCCCTCGGACCCGACGACGACGACCAGCGGGCTCGTCGCCACCTCGAGGTCGTCCAGGGAGACGTCGCCGTCGGCGGCCAGCCCGACGGTGAACAGGCCCGCCTCCTTGTACGCGGTCAGCGTGCGGGCCAGGTTCGTGCAGCGGGCCACCGGAAGCCGAGCTGCGGCACCGGCGCTCGTGCGCCAGGCAGCGGCAGTCATGCCGGCGCTGCGCCGCTCAGGGACCAGGACGCCCTGCGCCCCGAAGGCCGCCGCCGAGCGGACGACGGCTCCGAGGTTCCGCGGGTCCGTCACGCCGTCCAGGGCCACGATCAGAGGTTGGTCCGCCTCGAGCGCCTTCGCCAGCAGGTCGTCCGGGTGCAGGTAGGCGTACGGCGGGACCTGGAGCGCGATCCCCTGGTGGATGATCCCGCCGGTCATCTTGTCCATCTGGGCGCGGGACATCTCCAGGATCGGGATCCCTGCCTTGCCCGCGACCGAGATCGACTCGGTCATCCGCTCGTCGTTGTCGTTCCCCAGCGCGACGTAGAGGGCCGTTGCCGGCACCTTGGCCCGGAGCGCCTCGACCACCGGGTTGCGGCCGCTGACCGTCTCGGGAGCGTCCGGGCTGGCCTTCTGCGGGCGCCCGGAGGCCTTCGGCATCGCGCGCACGGACGGAGCACCGCTGCGCACGGGCGTGGACTTCGCCGGCCCGCCGGTGGCGGTGCGCTTCGCGGCCGCAGCCGCCGCCCGGGCCTTGGGGTGGCCCTTGCGCAGCTCCGCCTTGGGAGTCGGCTTCTTGCCCTCGAGCTGCTGCTTGCCCTGACCGCCAGAGCCCATCGCCGCGCCCTTGCGGTGGGAGCCGGGTTTCGCACCGCGACCGCCCTGCCCGCCCTTCGCCACGCTGGGCTTACCGCTTCCCTTGCTGCTGCCGGTGGTCACGTGAGCCTCCAGCGGACGCCGCCCGCAGTGTCTTCCAGGGTGATGCCGGCAGCTGCCAGCCGATCGCGCAGGGCGTCTGCCTGCGTCCAGTCCTTGCGCTCGCGCGCGTCGGCGCGCGCCTCGACAGCGAGCTGCACGAGGGCGTCGACCACCGGCGTCAGCTCGGACGAGCCGCTGGTGGGCCAGTCGGTGACCGGGTCCAGGCACAGCACAGCCAGCATCCTGCGGACCTCCGCGAGCGTGGCTGCGAGCGCCGGCAGCTCGCCGGCCGCGAGCAGCGCGTTGCCTGCTCGCACTCCGTTGTGGATCGTGGCGAGCGCGGACGAGACGTTGAGGTCGTCGTCCATGGCAGCGGCGAACTCCTCCCAGCTGACTTTGCTCTCACCCGGTTCCACACCCGCGACAGCCTCGGTGGCGTTCCGGACGAACGTCTCGATCCGGGCGTAGGCGGCCGCCGACTCGGAGAGCACCGTGTCGCTCCACTCGACGGTGGAGCGGTAGTGGCTGGTGCCGAGGGCGTACCGGAGCACCGCGGGGGGCGTCGCCTCGAGAGCGTCCGTCACCAGGACGCTGTTGCCCAGTGACTTGCTCATCTTCTCACCACCCGCAGCCGTGATGAGGCCGTGGTGGAGCCAGTGCCGAGCGAAGCCGTGGCCCGCGGCCGTCGACTGGGCGTTCTCGTTCTCGTGGTGCGGGAACACCAGGTCCAGGCCGCCGCCGTGCAGGTCGAAGGTGGTGCCGAGGTACTCGACCGCCATCGCGGAGCACTCGATGTGCCAGCCGGGCCGCCCGGGCCCCCAGGGGCTGGGCCAGCTGGGCTCGTCCGGCTTGGCGGACTTCCACAGGGCGAAGTCGAGCGGATCCCGCTTGAGGCTGGCGTCTGCGGCGCCCTGGCGCAGGGCGTCCGGGTTCTGGTTCGAGATCTCGCCGTAGGTCGGCACGCTGCGCACGCTGAGGTACACGTCGCCCTCGCTGGCGTACGCCGTGCCGTTCGCGACCAGCAGCTCGATGAGGGCGATGATCTGCGGGATGTGCCCGGTCACCCGGGGCTCCACCGTCGGCGGGAGCACGTGCACGCTGTCGTAGGCCTGGGTGAAGGCTCGGGTCATGCGGGTCGACAGCGCCCACCACGGCTCGCCGTTCGCCTGGGCGTCGTTGATGATCTTGTCGTCGACGTCGGTGACGTTGCGGACGAAGGTCACCTCGAGGCCGGAGGCCAGCAGCCAGCGGTGCAGCACGTCGAGCGCGACCGCGCTGCGCAGGTGACCGACGTGCGGCCGAGCCTGGACGGTGGGACCGCAGACGTAGATGCCCACGTGGCCCTCGCGCTGCAGCTGCAGCGGCCGCACGACGCGGGTCCGGGTGTCGTAGAGGCGCATCACCCCCTTGAGACTACGGGCTCAGGCGCGGGCGATGAGCGCAGTCGCGAGGGCCGCCCGGCCCTCGCCGCGCCCGGTCAGACCCAGCCCGTCGGTGGTCGTGGCCGCCACGGAGACGGTCGCACCGCCGAGAGCCGCGGACAGGGCCTGCTCTGCCTCGGGCCGACGGGGACCCAGCCGCGGCCGGTTGCCGACCACCTGCACGGTGACGTTGCCGATGACCCAACCGCCCTCGGTGAGGAGCCGGTGCACCTCGCCGAGCAGCCTCGCCCCCGAAGCCCCCGCCCACTCGGGGCGGTCGGTCCCGAAGACGGTCCCCAGGTCCCCCAAGCCGGCTGCGGACAGCAGCGCGTCGCAGATCGCGTGCGCGGCGACGTCGCCGTCGGAGTGGCCGGAGCACCCGTCGTCCGTCGGCCAGAGCACCCCTGCGAGCCAGCAGGGGCGGCCGGGCTCGAGGGGGTGGACGTCGATCCCCTGACCGACGCGGGGCATCTCCACCACGGGCTCAACCACGGGCAAGTACCGCCTCGGCGACGAGCAGGTCGAACGGGGTGGTGACCTTGAAGGCCTCCGCTGCACCGGGCACCGTCTGCACGGTCACGCCGCTCGCCTCGACCAGACCGGCATCGTCGGTCAGGGAGGCCGCGGCGCCGCGGTGGGCGGCCTCGAGCACCGCGCGCTGGAACCCCTGGGGGGTCTGGACGGCCCGCAGGTCCTCCCGGGGCACGGTGGCGAGCACAGCTCCGCGGGCGTCGACCTGCTTGATGGTGTCGGCCACCGGGAGCACCGGGACGACTGCTGCTGCCCCGCCGCGGAGCGCGGTGATCACGGCCTCGACGACGGAGACGGGCACCAGGGCCCTGGCCGCGTCGTGCACGAGCACCAGCTCGGCGTCCGGAGACAGCGCGGCGAGGCCGGCGCGCACGGAGTCCTGACGCTCGGCTCCGCCTGCCACGACCAGGGCGCCTAGTCCCTCGAGCAGAGCTGTCACGTCGTCCACTGACCCCGGAGGAGCCACCACGACCACGGGACCGACGGAGGGGCACTCACGAAGGCGCCGAACGGCCCGGAGCAGCAGCGGCTCGCCCGCGAGCGCCCGCAGGGCCTTCGGCATCCCGGGTCCCAGTCGGGTCCCGGCACCTGCAGCGGGAACGACCACCCCGACGGTCACCTTCGGCGAGTCATGGGCGGCGGATCATGGGCGGGGTGGCACGGACAGCGGGGTCGGTCGGCTGCCGGCACTGGAGGGCGGGCCGGGCGTTCGCCGTCGGGCGGGCTTGGCGGAGCTGTCCCCTGACAGCCGGCCGAACACGAGGCGACCGTTGGCGGTGGTGACCACGCTGGTGACCTGGACGGTGGCGTCGGAGCCGAGCCGGTCGCGCGCGTGCTCGACCACGACCATGGACCCGTCGTCGAGGTAGCCGATCGCCTGGCCGTTCTCCTTGCCGGGCTTGAGCAGCAGGACGGTCACGTCCTCGCCGGCGGCCACGGGGGGGCGCAAGGCGAGCGCGAGGGCGTGGAGGTTGAGGACCTGCACCCCGGCCAGCCCGGCTGCCTTGGCGAGGTTGGTGTCCAGGGTGAGCAGTGCGGCACCGACGTCGAGGCACAGCCGCACGAGCTTGGCGTCCACCTCCGGGACGGCCGGCACATCCGCGTCGAGGACCTCGAGGTCCACCCCGGGCTCGCGCTTGAGGGCCTCCAGGACCTCCAGCCCACGCCGGCCCTTGGCACGGCGGAGGTCATCGCCGGCGTCCGCGAAGCCCTGGAGCTCTGCGAGCACCGGCGAGGCGACGAGCACCTTGCCGTGGAGGAACCCTGCCCGCACGACGTCGAGGATCCGGCCGTCGATGGCGACGGAGGTGTCGATCAGCCGCGGAAGGGCCGCGGCGACGACGGGACGGGGCCGCATCCCGGCCGAGGCGCCGAACAGGGCCAGGACCCCGTCGCGCTTGCTCGCACCCACCAGGAAGCCCACGTATCCGAGGGTCACGCAGAGGAACCCGAACAGGGGGAAGGCGAGGAAGGGCTGGCGCAGCAGGAAGACCGGCCAGGCCACCCCCGCGCCCATGAGGACGCCGCCGACGGTCCCGAGGCCACCGGCGACGAGCTCCTCAGCCGACGTCTGGTGCAGGGAGCTGCGGACCGACTCGGCGGTGATGGCGGTCCTGCGTCCGAGGACTCCGCCGAGCACGTAGCCCAGGCCGGAGCCGAGGATGACCCCGACGGCCGTGCCGTTGAGCGCACCTAGGACGGTGGTGTCCGTCCCCACGCCGGAGCCGATCTGGTAGCCGGCACCGGCGAAGAACACGACGACCAGGAACCGCAGCCCCTCGAGGACGATGCCCGGAGGCTTCTTCCGGCGCAGTGCGGGGTCCGGAACAGCACGACGCCGGGGCGCGTTCACACGCGACCCCGGCGACTGCCGGTCTGGTTCATGGCTTAGGAGGCCAGGACCTCGTCGAGGATCGCCTCGGCCTTGTCCTCGTTGGTGCCCTCGGCGAGCGCGAGCTCGCTCACCAGGATCTGACGGGCCTTGCTCAGCATGCGCTTCTCGCCTGCTGACAGCCCGCGCTCCTTGTCGCGCCGCCAGAGGTCGCGCACGACCTCGCCGACCTTGTTGATGTCGCCCGAGGCGAGCTTCTCCAAGTTGGCCTTGTAGCGCCGCGACCAGTTCGTGGGCTCCTCGACCGCCGGGGCCCGAAGCACCTCGAAGACCTTGTCGAGGCCGGCCTGACCGACGACGTCTCGGACGCCGACGATCTCTGCGTTGTCCGCGGGAACCCGGACCGTCAGGTCGCCCTGAGCGACCTTGAGGACCAGGTAGACCTTGTCCTCGCCCTTGATGGTGCGCGTCTCGATTGCCTCGATGAGCGCTGCTCCGTGGTGCGGGTAGACGACTGTCTCGCCAACCTTGAACGTCACGTGTGGTCCTCTCGCCGACCCCCAGACTACCACGTCTCGCCCGTGACTGACGGTCACGGCCACGGGCAAAGCCCCAGGTCAGAGGGCATATTGGCCGTCCACCGGTCCTCGCTAGGGTCTTGACAAACCAGGTGTACGAGTGCATGCACGAGGCATCCACCGCCCGCGGACCGGAGCGGTTCCACGGCAGAGTGAGGGCCATGAGCACCCTGTCCCGACTCGTCCGGGCCTGTCACCCGGAGCCGACCGTGGCGGTCAGCGGACTCGTCGCCGCCCTGGCCGGCTCGGTCGGTGCCAGCGCCTGGAGGGTGGGACTCGCCTTCCTGTCCGGGCAGCTGTCGGTCGGGTGGAGCAACGACTGGTTCGACGCCGAGCGCGACCGGGCTGTCGGCCGGGCGGACAAGCCGGTGGTTCAGGGCCTCCCGCGCTCGACGGTCCGCAGCGCCGCCCTGCTGGCCGCGGCAGCCTGCGTACCGCTGTCGCTGCTGATGGGCACCTGGGCGGGCCTGGTGCACCTGCTCGCCGTCGCGAGCGCCTGGTCCTACAACTCTCGGCTGAAGGCGACTGCGCTGTCGTTCGCCCCCTACCTGCTGTCCTTCGCCCTGGTGCCCTCGATCGTGACCCTGGGGCTGCCCGGCCACCCCTGGGCGCCCTGGTGGGCCACGGGAGCGGGGGCCTTGCTGGGGGTGGGGGCGCACGGGGCGAACGTCCTTCCCGACCTGGAGGACGACGAGGCGACGGGCGTACGAGGAGCCTTCCACCGCTTGGGCCGGCGCTGGGCGTCAGCGGTCTCCGGGCTGGCGCTGGTCGTGGCGACGGTCCTGCTCGCTGCCGGGCCGGGGATCAGCGGCTACGGGATCGCGGGCATCGCGGTCTCCGTCGCCGTGTTCGGAGCCGGCCTCGTGCTGGGGCAGCGGCCTGGGTCGCGCGCCCCGTTCCTTTCCGTGCTTGTCGTCGCAGCGGTGGACATCGGCCTTCTCCTGGCCGGCGGAGCGAGCCTGGCGTGAATGGGTGAGACTGGACAGGTGAAGGCCCTCCCCCTCCTGCTGGCCGCCGCGCTTCTGGCCGCCTGCTCCTCCGGCTCCGGGCCGGCCGTGCAGAAGGCTGCCTACCACGGGGTCGAGCCCACCGCCGTCGTGAAGCGGCCCTCGTTCGTGCTCACGGACCTGGCCGGAGAGAAGTACGACTTCTCGGCCCGGACGAAGGGGCGGCCGACGTTCGTCTACTTCGGCTACACGCACTGCCCGGACGCGTGCCCCACAGCGATGGCCGACATCGCGACCGCACTGCGGAAGGTGCCCGCCGACCTCGCCCGCAAGGCGATCGTCGTGTTCGTGACCACCGACCCGAAGCGAGACACCATCCCGGTCATGAAGCAGTGGCTCGGTCAGTTCTCCGCGCCCGCCGGAACAGCCATCGTGGGCCTGGTCGGGACTCCGGCCGAGCTCGACGCCGCCCAGCGTGCTGCGGGAGTGGAGCCGGCCTACCCGGACGGCGTCACCCCCACGCTGCCCGGCCACCCGGACCAGCACGTGACCGAGAAGGGCACGGCGCCTCACAAGCACTTCGGGCCCCTTGGCTACGCTGTCACCCACTCAGCGGCCATCTTCGCGTACGACGCCGCAGATCACCTCCCGGTCCTCTACCCGGGCGGTGTGACGCCGTCGGACATCGCCGCCGACCTGCCCGTCCTTGCCAAGGCCTGATGGAGGACCTCTCGTGAGTCGCCGTTCGTCGATCGCCCGGTCCGCTGCCGCCCTTTCCGTCAGTGCCGCCCTGCTCAGCGCCTGCGGCACCGGTCTCGAGGCCCAGACCTACAAGGAGACCGGCCGGAGCGACAGCGGACGCGTCGACCTGGGCGGCCTCGGCATCCGCAACCTGCACGTCACCCCGCCGCTGTCCGGCTCGACGATCGGGACGGACGAGAACGCCGTCGTGTCAGGCGTCTTCACCAACACCAGCGGGACCCCCGACTCCCTGACCTCGGTCACGTCCCCGGCAGCCGCAACGGTGACGCTGGCGGAGAAGGGCGACCCGGTCGCCGCGATCCCGGTGCCCGCCGACGGCCTGTCCTCCACGACCTGGTCCATCGTTCTCAGCGGCCTCACCGCCGAGCTGCACGCCGGGCAGTACATCAGCCTCACGCTGGACTTCGCGAACGCCGGCCGCACCACGGTGCAGGTCCCGGTGCGCGCCGGGGACCAGGGCCTCGACGGCCGCGAGGTCGAGCAGGACCCGTACGGCGAGAAGTAGTCCTCCTGCGTGCTTGTCTGACGCTTGTCTCACGGGGGCGCTAGCGTCCGCTGCATGGCCAAGACCGCTGCACGCGACCGCCCTTCGCACCGCTGCAGCGAGTGCGGGACCACCGTCGCCAAGTGGGCGGGCCAGTGCCCGGAGTGCCAGGCGTGGGGCTCGCTGATCGAAGCCGGCGCCACCCGCATGCGGGTCGCCTCCGGCCCGGTCAGCTCCCCCGCGATGCGCATCAGCGACGTCTCCGCCGAGGACGCCACGTCCCGGCGGACCGGCGTCCCGGAGCTCGACCGCGTCCTGGGCGGTGGCCTCGTGCCTGGATCGGTCGTCCTGCTCGCCGGTGACCCCGGCGCGGGCAAGTCGACGCTGTGCCTGGAGCTCGCCTCGAAGGCCGCCTCCGCGGGCGCGCCGACCCTCTACGTCACCGGCGAGGAGTCCGCGGCTCAGGTTCGGCTCCGAGCCGGCCGGACGGGCGCGCTCAACGAGCACCTGTGGGTGGCCGCGGAGACCGACCTGTCGGCCGTTCTCGCTCACATCGAGACGGTGCAGCCCAGCCTGCTCATCGTCGACAGCGTTCAGACCATCGGCTCCCTGGACGTGGAGGGCAGCGCCGGAGGCGTCACGCAGATCCGGGCCGTCGCTGCGGCGCTGATCGCCGTCGCCAAGGAGCGTGGCATCGCGACCGTCCTCATCGGGCACGTGACGAAGGACGGCAGCATCGCCGGACCGCGGCTGCTCGAGCACCTCGTCGACGTGGTCCTGCACTTCGAGGGGGACCGTCACTCCACCCTGCGCATGGTCCGTGCCGTGAAGAACCGCTTCGGCGCAGCCGACGAGATCGGTTGCTTCCAGATGACCGAGACCGGTATCGAGGGCCTCGCCGATCCCTCCGGGCTGTTCCTGTCCCGGGCCCAGAACCCGGTCGCCGGGACCTGCGTCACGGTGACGGTCGAGGGCCGTCGGCCACTGCTCGCCGAGGTGCAGGCCCTGGTGTCGGCAGCGTCGAGGGACAACAGCCCCCGCAAGGTCGCCTCCGGCCTGGACCCGGGGCGGGTCACCATGGTGCTCGCCGTCGCGGAGAAGCGCGCCGGGGTCGACATCTCGAAGATGGACGTCCACACCGCCACGGTCGGCGGCGTCCGGGTGAGCGATCCGGGGGCCGACCTGGCACTGCTCATCGCCGTGCGCTCCGCCGCTCGGGACGAGCCCGTGCCGGGAGGACTGGTCGCGATCGGCGAGGTCGGGCTGTCCGGTGAGGTCCGCCCGGTGCAGGGGGTGCAGCGCCGGCTGGCCGAGGCAGCGCGACTCGGGTTCAGCGCGGCGATCGTCCCCACCGGCAGCGGGGCGGCCCCCGAGGGGATGAAGGTGCTCGAGGTGGTCGACGTCGACACCGCGCTGCGCGCCGTCAGTGCCCTCGCCGGACGAGCGCGCCGACACGTCCCGCGCCCGTGACCTCAACGTGACCAACGCGGACGGCCCCCGCTCCCTAGACTGAGCCCCACCAGCCGGGGGAGGACAACGCGTGGCGAGCACGGACGACCTGCTCCGCACCACCTTGAACCAGGTCGCTCCGGGAACCGCTCTGCGCGACGGCCTCGAGCGGATCCTGCGCGGCAACACCGGCGCGCTCATCGTCCTGGGGTACGACAAGCTCGTCGAGTCGATCTGCGGTGGAGGCTTCGACCTCGACGTCGAGTTCTCCGCGACCAAGCTCCGAGAGCTGTCCAAGATGGACGGCGCGTGCGTCATGACGTCCGACCTGTCCAAGATCATCAAGGCCAGTGTGCAGCTCGTCCCCGACTCGAACATCGACACCGCCGAGACCGGCACCCGGCACCGCACCGCGGAGCGCGTCGCCAAGCAGACCGGGTACCCCGTCATCAGCGTCAGCCAGTCGATGAAGATCATCGCGCTGTACGTCGACGGCCGCCGCTACGTGCTGGACGACAGCGCGGCGATCCTGTCCCGCGCCAACCAGGCGCTGGCGACCCTCGAGCGCTACAAGATGCGGCTGGACGAGGTCGCCGGGACGCTGTCCGCGCTGGAGATCGAGGACCTCGTGACGGTCCGCGACGCGATGGCCGTCAGCCAGCGGCTCGAGATGGTGCGTCGCATCGCCACCGAGATCGAGGGCTACGTCGTCGAGCTGGGCAGCGACGGCCGGCTGCTGTCGCTGCAGCTGGACGAGCTGATGGCGGGTGTGGAGAGCGAGCGCGAGCTGGTCGTCCGCGACTACCTGGTCACCGGCACCGGCAAGAAGGCCCGCCGGGACGAGGACGCCCTGACGGAGCTGGACGCGCTGTCGGGCACGGACCTGCTGGACCTGTCCGTCATCGCCAAGGCCGTCGGCTACCCGGCCGGGGCAGACAGCCTCGAGGTGGCAGTCAGCCCGCGTGGCTACCGGCTGCTGGCGAAGGTGCCCCGCCTGCCCAACCCGATCGTCGACCGCCTCATCGAGCACTTCGGCGGGCTCCAGAAGCTCCTGGCCGCGAGCATCGACGACCTGCAGGCGGTGGAGGGCGTCGGGGAGACCCGCGCTCGCTCCGTGCGCGAGGGCCTGTCCCGCCTCGCCGAGTCCAGCATCCTCGAGCGCTACGTCTGA
>JAODNB010000315.1 GCA_025464795.1 Frankiales bacterium | reverse complement strand
AGCAGGAGATTGACAGATCCTGTCGAATGAGGCGGAATACGGACGAAACGCGCCCGTGACCCGCACTGTTCGGAGGTTCCTGATGACGCGCAGACTGGCGATGCTTCTCTGCTTGGTGCTCCTGCCGCTGTCGCAGACGTCGGCAAGCGCACGGCAGCCCACGTACGGGTCCTCGGTGGCGCAGAACGTCTTCGTCAAGACGCGCTACGGCGATCACATCAACATCGACCTGTGCCTGCCCTCCCTGGACGGCAAGACGGTCGCCCGCGGGAAGTTCCCGGTCATCGCCGAGCTCAGCCCCTACGTGCCCACCGGCAGTCACGGCTGCGAGCCGCCCACGGGCTGCACGGGGTGCCCGACCCTGGTGACCGACGCCGTGAAGCGGGGCTACGTCTTCGCTCACGTCAACTCCCCCGGGTCAGGTGAGTCGGACGGTGGCCCGTGGGACATGGGGCAGCCCTCGTACGGCTTGCGGCACTACGACGCGATCGAGTGGCTGGGCACGCAGAAGTGGTCGACGGGCAAGGTGGGCACCATCGGTGGATCGGGAGTGGGGGTCAGCCAGCTGCACACGGCGCCCTACCGGCCCCCGCACCTGACCACCATGATCCCGATGTACTCGACGGGCGACTCCTACCTCAGCTTGAAGCCCGGTGGCATGCGGCACGCGACGGAGCTGCTCGTGTGCAGCATCCCGGGCGCGGAGGTGACCGCACAGAACGGCCTGTACACGCCGCCGCAGAGCCAAGCGGAGCTCGACAACATGCTGCGCATCAAGAAGAACCAGGTCACCAACACCCAGGGCGTGCCCTACTGCCCACCGCTTCAGGGGTCCTGGGCGCACCCGGTCCGAGACGGCTACTGGGACCAGGCCTCGGCGGACCTGAAGAAGGTGACCATCCCGGTGTGGATCTGGGGAGCGCAGGACGACCTGTTCGCGCTCGGGACCCAGGACGACTGGTTCACCGTCGGCAGCAAGGACAAGATGTTCTCCTTCGGCTTCGCCAGCCACGCGGGTGACAAGCCGGGCTTCGACCAGGGCAAGGAAGCGCTCCGCTGGTTCGACTACTGGCTCAAGGGGATCGACACCGGGATCGCGCGCGATCTGAAGAACCGGGCGTTCCGCTACAACGTCTTCCCGGACTACCTGCCGAAGCAGGCCAAGACCTACCCGATCCCGAGCACGAAGTACACCAAGTACTACCTGGGCAGCGGGGCACTGGATCCGATCTACGCGGGTTCGTTCGGGACGACACCGCCGAAGACCGCAGGCTCCGCGACGTACGTCTACACCCCCGCAGACGGCAAGGGGTACAACCCCTTCGGCGCGGGCGAGACCCAGGACCAGCGGGTCGAAGCGGGAACCCGGGTCAGCTTCCTGGGCAGCGCCGTCGCGAAGGACACGGAGGTGACTGGGCCGATCACGATGAAGCTGTTCGCGAAGACGACCGCGAGCGACACCGACTTCGCGGTGAAGCTGCTCGACGTAGCCCCTGACGGCACGTCGACCATGGTGCGGACGAACGGCTACCTCAAGGGGACCTTCCGCGGCTACGAGCGGGACTACCGGACGCAGCAGGACATCCCGGTCGGGAAGGTCGTGGAGTACCACATCCAGTTCTACCCCACGTCCTGGATGTTCAAGAAGGGCCACAAGATCGGGGTCGCGATCGCCTCCGGGGACCTCGGCGAGATCTACCCGAACCCGAACCCGGCCGTTGTCGACGTCATGTACGGACCGAAGTACCCCAGCGCCGTCACGCTGCCCGTCATCCCGCAGTAGCAGGGAGGGCGCTGCCCGCCCCGACCTGGCGCGTTCAGCTGCCTCAGGCCGCTGAACGCGCCAGTCGGTGGGCGAGCACCGAGCGACCCGTCCGCGCCCGGGCCCGCTCGGCGAGCCGGGCAACGGCGTCACCCGAGTCCTTGCGCCCGCTCAGCGCCGCCACCGTCACGGCGGCCGCACCGAACAGGATCGGCTGCAGCTGGATGAAGGTGTCACCCGAGAAGAACGCCGGCAGCACGGCGTAGGAGAACGCCGCGATGACAGGAGCCAGCAGCTGGCTGGTGCCGGCGAGGTAGAGGATCGGGAGCAGCTGCAGGCTGATCAGCGAGTTGAAGCCGATCGAGCTGATCGACGTGTTCGCCCCGGCCAGCAGCGCACCGGAGATGCCCGCGAGGAACGCCGAGACGCAGAGCACCAGCAGCCGCGCGGTGTTGACGTCGACGCCGAGGGTGGCCAGCGCCGTCGGTGAGTCCGACATGGCCCGCAGCAGCCGTCCGAGACGGGCCCGGTTGACCGTGAACACGATCGCCAGGCCGACCAGCACCACGGCGACGCTCAGGTAGAAGTACGCGTCGTTGCCCTCGGCGAACCCGGGACGGCTCACCTGCCGGGTCCCGAGCGAGCCGAACATCAGGTCCCTGCTGTAGAACAGCCGCTCGACGAGGATGCCGAACCCCAAGGTGGCCAGGGCGAGGTAGAGCCGTGACAGCCGGATGGCAGGGATCGCCACGATCGCACCGACCGGGACGGCGACGAGGCCGGCACCGAGCAGGCTGACGATCCAGGGGGCACCGCTGTCGGACAGGTGCGAGTACGTCGTGGCGCCGACCGCGGCGAACGTGATGTGGCAGAGCGACACCTGCCCACTCGTCTGCACGAGCAGCGCGAGGCTCGCGAAGACCAGCACGAAGATCACTGCGTTCGTCATGGTGGGGAGCTTGGTGCGCGCGAAGAGCGGGAGCAGCAGGACCACGGCCAGCCCGGCTGTCACCAGAGCACCGACCACCGACCGGGGCAGCGGTGCGGAGACCCGCTTCGGGCGCTGCGGAGCGTCCGGCACCTGCGTCAGTCGCCGCGACGGCAGGACCAGCAGGACAGCGAAGAGGACCAGGAACGGAAGGCTGTTCGGGAACCCGGCGAGCGCCGGGAAGTCGCCGACGTACTTCTTCGACACCGAGGCGCCGATGCCGACCACCAGACCGCCCACGTAGCAGAGCGGGAGGCTTCCGAACCCCCCGATCGCTGCGGCGCCGAACGCCTGGACGACCAGCAGGGTGAGCAGGAACGAGTCGAGACCCAGGGAGGGCGCGATCAGCAGCCCGGACAGCGAGGCGAAGCACGAGCCGATCACCCAGGACGTGACCCGGACCCGGGTGGGGCTGATGCCGGTGAGCCCGAGCAGGTCGCCGTTGTCGACGACGGCGCGCATCGCCCGGCCGGTGCGGGTGCTGCGGAAGAACGCGGCAAGGCCACCGGCAGCGACCAGGGCGATCATCATCGTGATGATCTGGTCGGCACTGATGATCACCGATCCGAGGTTGTAGGTGTTGGTCGGCAGGAAGGCCGGGAACTCCAGCGCCACGGACCCGTAGTGCATGCTCAGCGCGCCCTGGATGCCGACCAGCAGGCCCACCGTCGCGACGATCTTGCCGGCCGTGGAGACCCGCGAGAGCGGCCGGGCGAGGCGCTCCAGCAGCAGCCCCATGATCGGACCGAGCACCCCCACCACGAGCAGCAGCGCGATCGGCCACGGCATGCCGTGCTTCTCGCGCAGGTCGTAGAACACGTACGCAGCCACGGCAGCGACCGAGCCGTGCGCGAAGTTGAAGATGCCCGTCGTCTTGTACGTGAGAACGAGGCCGAGCGCTGCCATCGCGTAGATGGACCCGCCCGCCAGGCCACCGATGATGAACGGCAGCAGGTCGGTCAGCCAGCTCATCCCGTCCCACCCGTCGGGGTGCAGAGGTCACACGCCGTCCGACCTGCCTTGAGGTGCTTCGCCAGCGACCCGGCCGTCACCGCCTTGCCCTGCACGGCCGGGCATCCCGCCCGGTGGAAGCGCGTCATGCTCGACGCGGAGACGAGGACGTCCGACACCTCGATCGCAGCCGTAGGAGCCACCTCCCTCACGGCCTCCCGCGCTCCTAGCAGGTCGCTGCGCAGCGTCCCCACGTGACGCAGGGCGCTGAGCAGGAAGACCGCGTTGCCCGCGAGAGACACCACCAGGCCCGCGGCCGCGACGTTCACGAGCAGCAGCAGGTTGTGCGGGTCCGTGGTGTGCCGTGTCCCCTGCAAGCCACCGAGGATCATGCCGAGCCCGACGACGTTCACGACCCCGACGGCGAGCGTGTCCCCGACCAGCCACGGCGACCGCGGCAGCACCGTCTGCGGTGGCGCCTGCGTGAAGCGCCGGGTGAGGACCTCGGTCACGAGCGGACTCGCCGACCGACGACCTCGGTCGGGAGCTCGTCGGTGAACGGGGCCGAGGTGCGCCCCTGGCTGAGCTCGTCGCGGATGTCGACGAGCACCCGCCACTGGTCGCGGAGGTCGGCGGACAGCAGGAGCATGGTCCCGATGCCCAGCAGGAACAGGCCACCCAGCCCCCCACTGATGACGTAGGGCAGCTGCTCCACCACGTAGGCGGTGTTGTGCACACCGACGTAGCCGAGCAGGAGCAGGAGGGCACCCAGGCCGATGAGGGCCCAGCCGAGAACCCGGTCGCTGAGGCTCTTGAGGATGTTCAGGAGGTCCATGTCGAGCTCACTCCGAATCGGCGCAGGGCTTGTTGTGCCGCGAGCGCTACCACTCCGGCGAGGACGAGAACGAGGTAGAACGACAACGAGTCCATCTGCGCGAACGGCAGGCTGGAACGGCTCAGGGCCAGGGGCGCGCCCAGCGGCGCGGACTCCGGAGGTGTCACGGATCCGACCACCGGGGGCGGTGCCACGACGGCGGGGACCGGACCAGGGTCGGTCGGCGGCTGCGGGGCGATAGGCGGGCCGGCGATGCCGCCTGTGGATCCGTCGCCGGTCGGGACCGGTGCCTCGGGCACGGTCGGCACGAGGCTGCTCTGGTCGACCGTGCCGGTCACGAGCGCGTACGACTGCCCGAAGGTGTAGCTCACCGTGGCGCTGCCGCCGTCGGGCGTGGCCTGCGTCGTGGTGACCCTGACGCCCCCGGAGCGGATGCCACCCGGGAGCTTCTCGGGCTTCACCAGCTCCACGGTCACACCGGCGTCCGACAAGGGCTTGAGCACGGGACTCGCGTCGGGCAGCGGAACTGCCTGGCCCGGGAGGGCGAGGCCCTGCGG
>JAODNB010000305.1 GCA_025464795.1 Frankiales bacterium | reverse complement strand
GTGCCGGTGCAGGACTTCGTGACTCGTGCCGACCTGCCGTGCGGCTCGACCATCGGACCGCTGACGGCGACCCGGCTCGGCATCGCCACGGCCGACGTCGGCAACCCGATGCTGGCGATGCACTCGTGCCGGGAGGTCGCGTCGGAGGAGGACATCCCGCTGATGATCGCCGCCATGACCGCCTGCCTGTCTGCTGACTAAGGTCCTCACATGCAGAGAGTCGACATCACGCAGGACTTCGCCCTCCCGGTGGACCGCATCTTCGCCTACCTCAGCGAGCACGAGAACCTCGCGCCGCTGTTCGGGCTGAGCGTCACCCGGCTCCAGGACGGCGACACCAGCCGAAACGGAGTCGGGTCCGTACGGAGGCTGCGACTGGGGCCGCTGCCCGCTTTCGAGGAGACCATCACCGAGGTGGTGGACGACCAGCTCATCGTCTACCGCATCAGCATGGGCTCACCGCTCAAGAACCACAAGGGCACGATGACCTTCATCCCCCAGGGCGCGGGTTGCCGGCTGCACTACGTCATCGAGTTCGACGCGCCCCCTGTGCTGGACAGGATCATCCAGGCCGGGCTGACCCGTAACGTGAGCAAGGGCCTCAAGACCGTCGACGCGAAGGCCTGACGAAACCCTTACACGACAAGGGGACTCGGCTCATGCGGGCCGAGCAGCCTGCTGCAGGTGGCCGCACCGTGCGGCCGGAAGCAGGAGTCCCGACATGATCAAGGCCTTCGTCACAGCAGGCGTCGCCGCCTCCGTCCTGGCCGTCGCCGCCCCCGCGACCGCCGCTACCGACAGCTGCGGAGCGCTGCCCGCGTCCGTCCAGGGCAACCCGAACGTGCAAGCCGGCCAGACCGGCGCGCTGTACCTGTTCCACGACGGCAACGGGTGGAACCTCCGCGTCACGCACCCCGCCGGAAGTCGGATGGTCGTCGCGGGGACCATCACCGCGACCAAGGAGATCAGCCACCTCACGAGGCTGCACTTGGAGAAGGGTGACGCCGTCGCGATCAGCAAGGACGGTCACACCCTGACCTTCCGGTTCACGAACGTGGGCCACCTCGACGGCGTGCGCTTCACGGCGGAGTGCTCACACGCGCTCAAGGCGAACGTGAAGGTCGACGGCAAGGGTGCGAGCACCACGCAGGTCTTCCTCGGTGCTCGCCGCGTGCACCCGACCAGCGTCCCGTTCGCGATCGAGCGTCACTGACCCGGTAGCCGCACGGTGAAGCAGGCCCCGCCCTCGGGGGCGCGGCCTGCTTCCGCCGTTCCCCCCAGCCTCGCGACGAGGGCGCCGACGAGCGCCAGTCCGAGACCCGTACCGACCTGGCGGACGCCGCGGTAGCGGTCGTAGAGGACCGAGCGCTCGAAGGCCACGGGCAGGTCCTCGGGGCTGAGCCCGGGCCCTCCGTCGCGCACCTGGAGGACTCCCCCCTGCTGGACCGCGAAGACGATCGGCCGGTCTGAGGGGGTGACCCGCAGCGCGTTCTCGGCAAGGCCGTCGAGGACCTGCCGGATCCGTCCGGCGTCGGTGTGCACGACAACCGGACCCGCGGGGAGCTCCGTGCTGAAGAGGACGCCGACGTCGTCGCACCTGCGCTGCCACACCGTCGCCGCATCCCGTACCAGCTCGCGCAGGTCGACCGCCGACAGGTCGAGCCGGAAGTCGTCCGCTCCAGCGCGGGCCAGGTCGAGCAGGTCGGAGACGAGGCGCTGCATGCGCTCGGCTTCGGCCTCGATCGTCCGGCCGGCCTCCAGCGGGTCCCCGACGCCCTCGCCGATCGCCTCCGCGAAGCCGCGGATGCCCGTCAACGGAGTGCGCAGCTCGTGGCTCACCGAGAGCAGGAACTCCCGCTCTCTTGCCTCGCTGGTGGCGAGCGCCTGGGCCAGTGCGTTGAGCGAGCGGCTGAGATCGGCCAGCTCGTCCGGCCCGTCCTCGGCGAGCCGGATGGTGCGGTCCCCGGCCGCCAGGCTGTGGGCTGCGTCCGCTGCTCGGACGAGGGGCTGGGTGAGACGTCGCGCGAGGGCGACCCCGATGAGCACGGCCGCACCGAGTCCCAGGGCGAGAGCCAGGGTCAGCCTGCGGAAGACACCGCTGGTGACGGCCCGCGCGTCGGACAGCGGCTGGAGCAGGATCACTCCCCCGCCGGTGTCCACGGGCTGCACTTCGACGAGGTAGCGGACTCCACCGATCCTGCGGGTGCTGGCGCTCTCCCGGCCGGCCGTCGCGGCAGCGACATCAGCCGGATCGGCCGCCTTGCGTCCGAGGACGGCGCCGTTGGGTCGAACCCGGACGATGGTGACGCCGAGGGACGTCACGGCGCGCGCGGCGAGCTTGCCGCGCTGCACGTCCTGCAGGTTGGCGATGAGGACCGCCTCACGGTGCAGGACCGTGCGGGCCTGTCCGTCGTACGCGCTCCGGACGAGCCCCAGCGCGACCAGGCCGGCCGCGAGGACACCGACGAGAGCAGCCGCGACCGTCGAGAGCGCGATGCGCCGGCGCATGCTCACGGCCGGACCGAGGAGTAGCCGACGCCGCGGACCGTTCGGATGAGATCGCCGGCGGCGCCGAGCTTCGCGCGGACCTGCCCCACGTGAACGTCGACCGTACGGGTGCCCGCAGCTGCCTCGTAGCCCCAGACCTGGCTGAGGAGCTGCTCGCGGCTCAAGACCCGCCCAGGCTTCTTGATGAGGGCCAGCAGCAGGTCGAACTCGGTGACCGTGAGGCCCACGTCGACTCCGTCCACGGTGACGTGCCGCGTCTCCGGGTCGAGCCGGATGGGCCCGAGCGAGAGCGCCGGCTGGGCGAGCGTCCCCTGCGTCCTGCGCAAGACGGCCCGCACCCGGCTGACCAGCTCCCGTGGGCTGAAGGGCTTGGTCACGTAGTCGTCCGCGCCGAGCTCGAGACCCAGCACCCTGTCGACCTCGTCGTCGCGCGCCGTGACGAACAGGACCGGGACCCAGTCGCCTTCAGCGCGCAGCGCCCGGCAGACCTCGGTGCCGTCCAGCTCGGGCAGGCCAACGTCGAGCACGATCGCCACCGGCTTCAACCTGCGGGCGGCCGCGAGGCCGGCGACACCGTCACGCTCGACGTGAACTCCGAAGCCCTCACGGGTCAGGTACATCCGCTGCAGCTCCGCGATCGCGGGCTCGTCCTCGACCACCAGCACAAGGCCCTTGTCGCTCACAGGACACATCGTCCCTGCTGATCGGGCAGATCGGGGGGAGCCTTACAGAACGCTTGCACGATCCGTGAGCGCAGCTGACCCAGCAACCGCACCATGGTGGGACCTACTCGTCTGGAGCCCCCCATGCTGCGTCGTACCGCTGCCCTCGCCACCGCAGGCGCCCTCGCGCTCGGCGGAGTCGCCCTGCTCGTCCCCAGCACTGCGTCAGCCACTCAGGAGTCGGTCGCTGCTCAGGCGGAGCGCGGCAAGCTCCTGAAGCCCGCCGAGCGCCGTGAGCTGCGGCAGAGCGGTCACACGACCGTCACCCGCGAGACCAAGAAGCACGGGACCGTCACCGTCCAGGTCCAGCGCGGCGTGGTCACTGCCGTCTCGCCCACCTCGATCACGGTGAAGAGCAAGGACGGCTACGAGCACTCCTACGCCCTCACCGGCAAGACCAAGGTGCGGTCGAACAAGGCGACCGTTGCCGCTGCCTCCGACCTGAAGGTCGGCGCGAAGGCGCAGGTCATCGCGGTGAAAGACGAGGCGCGACGGATCAGGTTCCTGAAGCTCCCAGGCGCCTGAGCGCCTCGAGGTCTTCCGGAGGCATGCCCTCGAAGAAGTCGAGCGGCATGGGAGGCAGGTCGTCGACGGGAAACCATCGGGCCTCCAGGATCTCCGCGCTCCTCGGCTCGACGTTCCGCTGCTCGGCCAGCTTGGCGACCGAGATGAACGCCACGCCCTGGCGGCGGCTGTGGAAGGCGACGCGGTGCCAGGGCTCGAACGTCACGTCGAGTCCGAGCTCCTCCTGCATCTCACGGCTCATCGCCTCGAGCGGTTCCTCGCCCCGGTCGACGAACCCGCCAGGCGGCACCCACCCCGACCGGTAGCTGGGCTTCACAAGCAGCACCTGGCTGCCGTCGACGGTGATGAGCCCGATCACGCCGACGCTGAAGTTGGGCGTCACGACCCGTACGGCCAGCTGCTGCAGCCGGGTCGGCAGGGACCGGTAGACCCGAACCTTGAGCACGGTGAGGTCCACGGCCTCAACCTACGGGACGTACGGTGACGCCATGCCGTTCCAGGGGTTCCCCGACGAGGGACTCGTGTTCTACGAGGGCCTGGAGGCGGACAACTCGAAGGCCTACTGGACCGACCACAAGAACGTGTACGACACGTGCGTGCTGGCGCCCATGAAGCACCTGCTCACCGAGCTCGAGCCGACCTTCGGCACCGCCAAGCTGTTCCGGCCGTACCGCGACGTCCGCTTCTCCAAGGACAAGACCCCGTACAAGACCCGGCAGTACGCCGTAGTCCACCAGGGCGACCAGGGCTTGTACGTAGGGATCGACGCGGCGGGACTGCACCTCGGCGGTGGGATGTTCCACGCGTCCACGGAGCAGGTGCAGCGGATGCGCACCTCGATCGACGGCACCGCCGGGGCTGCGCTGGAGAAGGTGCTGGCTTCCTTGCGGAGGCGCGGCTTCGAGGTAGGGGGTGACCAGCTCAAGCGGGTGCCGAAGCCGTACGAGAGCGACAACCCACGGGCCGACTTGCTCCGGCACAAGTCCCTGATCTCGTGGGTCGACCACGAGCCGCAGGCGTGGCTGCACACCGTCGAGGCGAAGAAGCAGGTCGTGAAGGCCTGGAAGGCGCTCGGGCCCCTGAACGCGTGGCTCTCCCAGCACACCTAGCGCCGGTCGCCGTCAGGCAGCGGTCTCAGTTGTCACCCTCGCTGAGGAACCCTCGCACCTTGCTGCCGTGCAGGTTGATGCAGCTGGTGAGGTCGGCCTCCTGCTTGCCCGTCGCCTTTCCGAGGTCGAAGCGGACGGGGAAGCGACCTTGCACGCTCGCCGATGGATCGCCCTGGTCCTTCACCAGGACGACGCCTGGCAGCCCCCCGCAGGCGTCCTTGAGCGCCTGCCGGTCTGCCTGTGTCGCGTCCTGCGTCATCGTCACGACGAGGACCTTGTTGGCCGGGCTGAACAGGATCTTGAAGCCGGTGATGAGCATGCTGACGAGCAGCAGCCCGGCGCCGATGCCGAGCAGGACCTTGCTGCGTCTGCTCATCGGCCGTCCCTCGGCCGCCAGCTGGTTCGTCACCCCACCATTGTCACAGGTCGACTGCTCTCAGGCCCTGCGGACGACCTCGAAGCCGCGTCCCGGGTGCCAGCTCTCCACGACCAGCACGTCAGGGTCCGTCTCCACGTGGGTCAGGACGACTTCGAGGAGGTCGAGGCGGAACCGGTGCGAGCCCTCGTGCGGGACCTCGAAGGCGATCCCCGCGAGCTTGGCCTCCCCTGGCCAGGCGGCAGGGTCGTCGTCCGGCGGGTCCACGGACGGAGAGTGCAGGCCGAACCGTCCGTCTCGGAGGAGGTCGCGAGCCTTCACCGCGCCGGGCATGCTCCCGAGGAACACCTCTCCCCCGGAGAACTCGACCTCCGTGCCACTGATCCGGGGACCGCCGTCGGCCCGCAGCGTGGCCAGCGTCGCGTGCTTGCCGACCGCGAAGCAGGCGCGCACGCGCGCCGCCAGATCCGGCACCTCAGCTGCCATCTCGTCCCAGCTCGTCATGGACCCAGCCTGGCACCACCCGCTGACAGGTTCAGCGCTTGAGGGCGTACAGCGCGGTCGGGCCCTCGACGAACTCCGTCTCGACGTGGCACTGCTTCACCGCCATGAGCACGAAGCCGTTGTTCTCCAGGACGCTGCAGCTGGGCTCGTTGGCGGCCTCCGGGGTCACCCAGACCGGCAGGGGCGGGGTGATCTCGAGCACGGCAGCGATGAGCTGGGTGCCGTACCCGCGCCCGCAGTCCCACGCGTGGCCGATCAGGTAGTCGATCCCGACGCTCCCCGTAGGGATGCCGTAGCCGTCGCGCCCCTGCGGGTAGTCGTCCCACAGGTACCACTGCGCGAGACCCACCGGACGCTCGTCCACGATCGCGAGCAGCACGTGCGACGGCTCCTCCCCGCGGATGCTCGGGAGGTACTTCGTGCGCACGCTGTCGAGCTCTGCGGACTCGTGCCACCAGCGCTCGACGTGCGGCGACGCGAAGAAGGCACAGAGCGTCGGGAGGTCGTCTTCGACGAGCGGACGCAGGCGCACAGGGGGAACGTAGACCTACGGCTCTGCGATCGCCGGGAGGGCCTGCGGCGCCGAGGTCCGCGTCGCGAGGAAGCACCCGAGGAGCACCAGTGGGAAGCCGAGGACGAGCCCTGCCGTGACGCGCTCGTCGAGCAGGACCACACCGAGGATCAGGGCGACTCCGGGGTTCACAAAGGTGAAGACAGTGGCTCGGTTGGTACCGACCTCAGCGATGAGCTCGAAGAAGACCAGGAAGGCGAAGACCGTGCACGCGATGGCGAGGACGAGCAGGCTCGCGATCACACGACCGGCCGGCATGGTCGTCGGCCAGCTGAAAGCAGCCACCGGTGCGTACCCGATCGCCGTCAGCCCGAGCGCTGCAGCGATGACACCCAGGGACGGCAGGTCGGAGAGCTTCCGAGTGATGATCATGGGGGCGGTGCCGTAGCCGATGACGACGAGCGCGAGCTCCGCCGCCGCGCGGAGCTGACCGCCGAGGTCGAGCCCGAGCAGCACCGCGACCCCACCCATCCCGACGACGAGGCCGAGCACGCGGGTGCGGTCGAGCCGGTCCTCGTCACCGAGCAGCAGTGAGCAGACCGCCGCCACCATGGGGACCGCCGCGATGAGCAGACCGGTGAGCGACGACGTCAGGAAGCGCTCGGCGTCCGTCAGCAGCAACCACGGACCGGCTATCTCGAGGGCCGTGAAGGCGAGCAGCCACGGCCAGCGCCGGAGCACGGGCAGCAAGTAGCCCTTGGCTGCAGCGATCGGCAGCAGCACGAGGGCTCCGATACCGGTGCGGGCCAGGACGATCACCGGCGGCGACAGGTCCTCGACCGCTACCTTGATCAACAGGTAGGGGATCCCCCACAGCACGCACATGGTGCCGAACAGGAACCACCCGCGCCGCGTCACGCGACCACCCTAGGCAACGGTGCCGACGCTCTTCGGCCAGCGACCGCCGAGATCCCGCCGACCTCGGTGCGGCGTGCGTCAGCGGGGGTTGGCCAGGGGGACGTAGGCCCGGCAGGGCTCGTTGCGCAGACTGGGGCAGGCGGGCTGGCCGGTGGGGATCGACAGACCGGGGACGACTGGGAGAGCCAGGCCCGACGGCATCGTCGGGGAGTAGGCGAGGGAGACCTTGGCGGAGCCCTTGGGCAGCGTGTCGTCGAACGACCAGATCGGCTGCGTGCCGTTCGGGGCGGAGAGGGTCACCCGGATGCGCGTACCCGCTCGGTAGGCGTGGCCCTGGTAGTACAGCGGGATCGTCACCGGGACGAAGGAGCCTGCAGGCATCGGCCGAGCGTCGGCGGCGAGCATGCTGGGCACCGGCTCGAGCAGGGTCGAGGGGCTGCGGAAGATGTTGCCCGAGCTGGACGAGAGCGTGCGCTCGCTCGCCCGCAGGTAGCCGTTCTGGACGAACGTCTCGTGCCCCTCGGCAGAGACCTCGCTGATCGTCGCGAGGAGGTCGACGTCGGGCGCCGAGGACCTGACCCACAGCTTCACCGACCCGGCCCCGACGACGGTCGTGTCTGTCTTCAGGGGCGCCGTCATGAAGGCCACCGCGGACCCGGCCGGGTTGTGCTTCCAGTTCCACGACCACTGAGAGGCGTTGCCCCACAGCCCGCCGCCACCGGTGTTGGGCCCGAAGTCGGTGGCGGGCAGAGCCTTGGAGCTCGGGGTGAACGAGGTCCCCCCGGCCTTGCCGGGCCGATCCGCCAGGACGCCGTCCGGCGACAGGTACCACTGCTGCGCGACGGTCCCCGGAACGGGCAGGGCGGCGAACGACCGCTCGAAGCCGGGGTACGGGTCGCCCGGCGTGCTCGCGCCCGTGGGCGAGGTCCCCGCGCCGTTGTCGAACAGCACCCGGACCTGCGGCAGCTGCTCGAACGCGGTGAGCGCGGCGCCGTAGGTGGGGAGCGCCTGGATCGGGTCGACCGGCAGGGTGACCGGGTCGTCCTGGGGCAGGCCCATGGCCCCCTGGAACACGACGGGAGCAGCCGCTCGCGTCGCCGCGGCGTAGCTCGCCGGCGCGTCGCGGGCCACGTACAGAGCCAGGAAGTCGATCCACCGGTTGTAGGTCTCGGGGTCGAGGGAGTCGATGTGCGCCCCGTTCGTGAAGGTGAACCACTTCTTCTTCGTGCCGGTGAAGTGCTTCACGAGCGCCGGGCAGTGGCCGCCGGTCTGCTCGTCCTCGAACTGGCAGGCCATAAACGTCGGGACGTTGATCTTGTCGACGAAGCTGATGGGGTCGAGCGGGTCGGCGACCTTGGGCACGTAGTGGGCGTTGGCCTGGATCTTCTTCATCAGGTCGGCAGCCTCGGGGTGCAGGACCTGGTTGGCCTTGCACTGCAGGTCACCGTCCTGGATCTTC
>JAODNB010000045.1 GCA_025464795.1 Frankiales bacterium | reverse complement strand
AGCTCTGCGGGACTCGGACGGTCCGTGGCCACCCTGCTCAGCCAGCACAACGGCAAGCGGCTCGCCTCCCTCGAGGAGCACCTCGGCGTTAAGGGCATGGACCAGGTGCTCGCCCGGCTCACCGAGCCGCCGCAGCTCCAGGCCCTGCTCCAGGAGTGCAGCGACGGAGCACTGGCCGTCCTGGAGAAGCTGTCGGTGGGACCGCCCTACGGGAAGGTCCGCGACGCCCAACGCCTGACCCAGCCCGGTGACGAGCTGAGCCCGATCGGCTGGCTCCTCGCCCACGGGCTCCTCGTGGCCATCGACGACGACACCGTCGAACTGCCGCGCGAGGTCGCTCTCCAGCTGCGCGGCTCCGGCGGCATCACCATCTCGGCCCTGCAGCCGGCGCTTAAGACCACGAAGCTCGGCGCGGCGCAGGTCGACCGCGCAGCCGCTCACGAGGCCGCAGACGTGGTGGCCAAGGTCGAGGCGATGCTCGAGTCGTGGTCGGAGGACCCGCCGTCGGTGCTGCGGGCCGGCGGTCTCGGCGTACGCGACCTGAAGCGCGTCGCCAAGGAGCTCGAGGTGACCGAGCCCGCCGCTGCTCTCCTCGTCGAGATCGCCTACGCAGCAGGGCTTCTCGACTCAACGTCCAGTGTCGACCCCGACTGGCTGCCTACCGTCGCCTTCGACCGGTGGGTCGCCTCGCCCCCTGAGGACCGCTGGATCCTGCTCGCTCGGGCCTGGGTCACGATGACGCGCCTGCCGGCGCTCGTGGGCATGCGCGACGACCGCGACAAGGCGTACGCGGCACTGTCCCAGGACATCGAGCGGAGCTCGGCGCCCGTGGACCGCAAGCGGGTGCTCGATCTGCTCCAGGAGAGTCCGCCGGGAACCATCGTCACCGAGGAGGCCGTCCTGGCCGTCCTCACCTGGAGGGCACCTCGACGCGGGGGCCGACTGCGGGACCTGCTTCCCTCGTGGGTCCTCGGCGAAGCGGCCGCCCTCGGCATCTCGGGACGCGGCGGACTGGCGGGCTACGCGCGGCTCCTCCTCGACGGGCACGACCGGGAAGCCGGCCGCGCCTTGGCAGCGCTGCTCCCAGCTCCCCTGGACCACGTCCTGGTGCAGCCCGACCTCTCGGTCGTCGCCCCCGGACCCCTTGAGCGCGACCTCGCGCGCGACCTGGGCGTGGTCGCGGACGTCGAGTCCACGGGTGGCGCCACGGTCTACCGGGTCACTGAGGCGACGGTGCGACGCGCTCTCGACGCCGGCCGCTCGAGCAGCGACCTGCACGAGCTGTTCCGCTCCCGCTCCCGGACGCCCGTACCCCAGTCCCTGACCTACCTCATCGACGACGTCGCCCGTCGGCACGGCCGGCTGCGCGTCGGGACCAGCGCCTCCTACCTCCGCTGTGACGACGAAGCCCTGCTCACCGAGCTGCTCGCGACGAAGAAGGCAGACCAGCTCGGGCTGCGGCGGCTCGCGCCGACGGTCATCGCCAGCAAGTCTCCGGTGAACCACGTCCTCGAGGTCCTCCGAGGTCTCGGGTACGCGCCCGCTGCCGAGTCCCCCGACGGCGTCGTCCTCATCGCCCGGCCCGAGTCGCGCCGCACCGGGGTGAAGCAACGGCCGACGCGCCACGGGGAGCCGCCGGCGCTGCCGGACAAGCAGGCCGCCCTCGCGGTCACCGCCCTGCGTGCAGGTGACCTCGCTGCCCGGGCGACCCGACGGGCTCCTGTCGCGGTGGGCGCGTCCGTCGACACCCTGGCCTTCCTGCAGGCGTCGGCTCAGGCCGGCGACCAGGTGTGGCTGGAGTACGTCGACGCGCAGGGCCAGCGCACCTCGCGGGTCGTGGAGCCCCGGACCGTCGAGGGCGGCTACGTCACCGCTTACGACCACCTCCGCCAGGAGGACCGCACGTTCAGCGTCCATCGCATCGTCGGCGTGCATGCCGTGGAAGCGGACTGACCCCTCATGCGTTGGAGTACGTGATGACTACCGATGGCCCCCTGATCGTCCAGAGCGACAAGACCCTGCTCCTCGAGATCGACCACCCGCTCTCCGGTGAGTGCCGGCAGGCGATCGCGCCGTTCGCTGAGCTGGAGCGCTCGCCCGAGCACGTCCACACGTACCGTCTGACGCCCCTCGGGCTGTGGAACGCGCGGGCAGCCGGGCACGACGCGGAGCAGGTCGTCGACGCCCTCGTCCGCTTCTCCCGCTACCCCGTTCCGCACGCGCTCCTCGTCGATGTCGCGGACACCATGGACCGCTTCGGACGGCTGCGCCTCGAGCAGGACCCGGTCCACGGGCTCGTCCTTCGCACGACCGACCGAGCGGTTCTCGAGGAGGTCGTGCGGTCCAAGAAGGTCTCACCGATGCTGGGGATGCGCCTGGATCCCGAGACCGTCATCGCCTTCCCGAGCGAGCGGGGACGGCTCAAGCAGGCCCTCCTCAAGGTCGGCTGGCCTGCGGAGGACCTGGCCGGCTACGTCGACGGCGAGGCCCACCCGATCGAGCTGGTCCAGGACGGCTGGGTGCTGCGCGACTACCAGCAGATGGCCGTCGACGGGTTCTGGCACGGCGGCTCCGGCGTGGTCGTCCTGCCCTGTGGCGCGGGCAAGACCCTCGTCGGTGCTGCAGCCATGGCCCAGGCAGGAGCGACCACCCTGATCCTGGTCACGAACACGGTCAGCGGACGGCAGTGGAAGTCCGAGCTGCTCAAGCGGACGACGCTGACCGAGGAGGAGATCGGCGAGTACTCCGGGGAGAAGAAGGAGATCAAGCCCGTCACCATCGCGACCTACCAGATCATGACCACCAAGCGGAAGGGCGAGTACGCCCATCTCGACCTGTTCGGCGCCCGCGACTGGGGGCTGGTCGTGTACGACGAGGTGCACCTGCTCCCCGCGCCGGTGTTCCGCATGACGGCCGACCTGCAGTCGCGTCGTCGGCTCGGGCTGACGGCCACCCTGGTACGCGAGGACGGCCGCGAGGGCGACGTCTTCTCCCTGATCGGGCCGAAGCGCTACGACGCCCCGTGGAAGGACATCGAGCAGCAGGGCTACATCGCGCCGGCCGACTGCACCGAGGTCCGGGTCACCATGACTGACGCGGAACGGCTCGCGTACGCGACCTCCGAGCCGGAGGACCGCTACAAGGTGGCGGCCACGGCGCACACCAAGATCGCCGTCATCGACAAGCTCGTGCAGCGGCACGCCGGTGACCAGGTGCTGGTGATCGGTGCCTACCTCGACCAGCTCGAGGAGCTCGGCGCCGCGCTCGACATGCCGATCATCCAGGGCTCCACGAAGAACGCCGAGCGCGAGCGGCTGTACGAGCTGTTCCGCAACCGCGAGATCCCGGGGCTCGTCGTGAGCAAGGTCGCGAACTTCTCCATCGACCTCCCGGAGGCCGCGATCGCCATCCAGGTCTCCGGGACCTTCGGGTCCCGCCAGGAGGAGGCACAGCGCCTCGGGCGGGTGCTCCGCCCCAAGGCCGACGGTCGGTCCGCGCACTTCTACACGGTCATCAGCCGCGACACCGTGGACCAGGAGTACGCCGCCCACCGGCAGCGGTTCCTGGCCGAGCAGGGCTACCCGTACACGATCGTTGACGCGGACGACGTCCTCGCCGGCGACTGATC
>JAODNB010000320.1 GCA_025464795.1 Frankiales bacterium | reverse complement strand
CCTCGACACCCGCGAAGCCGGTGGCCAAGATCGCTCCCAAGCCCGTCCCGAAGATCAAGGCTGCCGCTCCGCCTGCGAAGCCGGTCGTGAAGTCTCCGGTGGCGAAGGCGGTCGCGAAGCCCGCCGCTGCCCAGGCCAAGAAGGCAGCCGCCAAGGCTCCGGCGGCTGCCAAGAAGGCTGCACCGGCCAAGAAGGCTCCGGCCAAGGCTGCTGCGCCCGCCAAGAAGACTGCCCCGGCCAAGAAGGCTCCGGCCAAGGCTGCCGCGCCGGCCAAGAAGGCTGCCCCGGCCAAGAAGGCTGCGGCCAAGGCTGCTGCGCCGGCGAAGAAGGCAGCTCCGGCCAAGGCTGCTGCGCCGGCCAAGAAGGCTGCCCCGGCGAAGAAGGCTGCCCCGGCGAAGAAGGCTCCGGCCAAGGCTGCTTCGCCCGCCAAGAAGGCAGCGCCCGCCAAGAAGGCAGCGCCCGCCCAGAAGGCTCCGGCCAAGAAGGCTGCTCCGGTCAAGGCCCCCGCGACGGCGAAGAAGGCTGCGCCAGCTCAGAAAGCAGCCGCAGCAGCCGAGGTCCAGGCCGCTGCGCCGCCCGTTGCGGAGCCCGTGACGCCGCCGACGCCCGAGCCCACCCCACCTGCTGTCCTGGCCGCACCGGCCGCTGCCGCACCGGCCAAGGCGCCCGCGAAGAAGGCCGCCGGCAAGCCCATGGCCGACACGCCGCTGACGGGTGAGGACGCCTGGACGAAGAAGGAGCTCAGCGACATCCGCAAGGAGCTCGAGGCGCAGGCCAAGGACCTGCGCGGGGAGATCGACGACGCCGAGGAGCAGTCCGCAGCGCTGAAGCGCGACGCCGGCTCGGAAGGCACCGGGGACGAGGCCGACGCGGGGACGAAGACGTTCGAGCGGGAGCACGAGATGTCGCTGGCGAACAACAGCCGCGACCTGCTCCTGCAGGTCGAGCGCGCCCTTGCCCGTCTCGATGCCGGCACCTACGGCCGCTGCGAGAACTGCGGCCTTCCCATCCCCAAGGCACGCCTGCAGGCGCTGCCGGCGGCGACGCTGGACGTGGCGTGCAAGCAGCGCGAGGAACGGCGCTGACCAAGCCCCGCATCCTGCTCGTCCTGGTGGCCCTGCTCACGATCGCCGTCGACGTCGGTACCAAGCTGCTCGTCGTCGCGAAGCTCGAGGGCAGAGCGCCGATCGACCTGTTCGACGGGCTCGTGACGTTCTCCGTGTCGCGCAACAGCGGTGCGGCGTTCTCGTTCGCGCAGGGCGCCACGGTCCTGTTCAGCCTCGTCGCCGTCGGCGTCGCTGTCTACGTCGTGCGCACGCTCCCGCGGCTCCACAGCTCGGCCTGGGCCGTCACGCTCGGGCTCCTGCTGGGTGGGGCGCTGGGCAACCTGAGCGACCGCCTCGCGCGAGCTCCTGGCTTCGCCCGCGGCGCCGTCGTCGACTTCATCTACGTGCCCCACTTCGCCACCTTCAACGTGGCCGACAGCGCCATCACGGTCGGTGCCGTCCTGGCTGTGCTGCTCTCGCTGCGCGGTGTCGAGGTCGACGGAACGAAGCGCACGGCAGGATAGGGCGGTGACCGACCGCCGATCGTTGTCCGTGCCCGAGGGACTGGACGGGCTGCGCCTCGACGCTGCCCTGTCTCGCCTGTTCGGCCTTTCCCGCACGACGGCCGTGACGATCATCGAGTCCGGGGGGGCCAGTGTCGACGGCCGGGTCCGGGGGAAGTCAGATCGGGTGCTCGCCGGTGCCACGCTCGAGGTCGACCTCCCGGAGCCGCCCCGCACCGGGTTCGCCGTGCCCGAGGTGGTCGCGGGCCTGCGCGTCGTGCACGAGGACGACGACATCATCGTGGTCGACAAGCCGGTCGGGGTGGCTGCCCACCCGTCGGGCAGCTGGGAGGGCCCGACCGTCATCGGTGGGCTGATCGCCGCCGGGCACCGGGTGAGCACCAGCGGTGCCGAGGAGCGGCAGGGTGTCGTGCACCGCCTGGACGTCGGCACCAGCGGCCTGATGGTCGTCGCCAAGAGCGAGCGCGCGTACTCCGTGCTGAAGGACGCCTTCCGGGAGCGCACCGTCGACAAGCGCTACCACACGCTCGTGCAGGGCCATCCCGACCCGATGACCGGCACGGTCGACGCGCCGATCGACCGGCACCCCACCAGCGCGTACAAGTTCGCGGTCGTCGCCGGTGGTCGCGACAGCGTCACCCACTACGAGACCATCGAGGCGTTCCGGCACGCGACGCTCCTCGAGATCCACCTGGAGACCGGTCGCACCCACCAGATCCGCGTCCACATGGCTGCGCTGAAGCACCCCTGCGTCGGTGACATCACCTACGGGGCCGATCCGACGCTCGCCAAGAAGCTGAAGCTCGAGCGTCAGTGGCTGCACGCCGTACGCCTGTCGTTCGCGCACCCGGGTGACGGCCGGTGGGTGGAGTTCGAGAGCCCGTACGCCCCTGACCTGCAGGTCGCCCTCGACCAGATCGCTGCCATGTCGTGAAAGACCTCCGCGGGCTCGACGAGCGGCTCGTCCCGCTTGCTGCTGCCAGCGTCGCTCGGTGGCGGAGCGGCCTCGCTGCCTTGTCTCACCGGCTGAGCGCCCGGTCCCGGCGCCGCGGAGAGCTGCGCGCTCCCGGGGTCCGGGGCCTGCGTCAGCTCGACGAGCGCTACGCCACCAGCGGGCCGCTCGCGCTCTTCCGGGAGGTGCCCCAGCTCGGGTTCGTCGTGATCGGGCTGGTCTTCCTCGCCGGCGCCGGGACGGCCGTGTCCCGGGAGGCGGCGCACAACCGCCAGACGCAGCAGGTGAGCGACCCCCTGCCAGGGTCGAGCGGCGCGCTGCCGGGCGCCGAGGGCGAGGTCAGCAGCACTCTTGGTCCTGCCGTCGGTGACGCGGTTCAGGCCTACCTGAGGAAGGCTGCGACGACCGTTGCGCAGGCGGCATCCGAAGGCGGCGATCGGGTCGCGCTGGTCAGCTTCCGCAGCTACCTCACGCCCGGGCAGGTGAAGGGCCTGCTCGGTGGGTACTCGGTCCAGCGCGTCTACCTGCGCTCGCGGCCCGGCGGCAAGGACGCGGCGCAGCTCCCGGTCAACGTCACCGGCGACCTCAGCAAGGCCCTCAAGAAGGCCTATGCCGATGCGGCGCGAGGTCGTGCGGTCGCTCACAAGGCCTACCAGATGTACGTCAACACCCTCACCGTCGTCTCCAAGGAGGACCAGGCCTTCAAGGACCTGTACGCCGCCTTCGCTGCCTCGACCGAGCGCGAGGCGAGGGACTACAGCAGCAGCTGCCCCTGTGTCTACGCAGCAGTGGTCCTCGGATCGCCGAGGTCCTTGGCGGCGCTGGCGAAGAAGGCAGGTACGCGCGCCGTTGAGGCCGCCTCCAAGGGGCAGTCACTGTCGGGGCTGGAGGTCCTGCCGCTGCTGCCCGAGGTCAGAGGCGTCGTGCCGGTCGCACAGGCTCCGGTGGACCCGCCGTGATCGTCCGGTTGGCTGAGCCGGCGGACATGCCAGCCGTCTTCGCCCTGCGGTACGACGTGTTCGTCCTCGGCCAGGACGTTCCCGAGGACCTGGAGCGGGACGACCTCGATGCCGTCTCGGACCACGCCGTTGCCTTCGTCGACGACGTCCTCGTCGGCACGGGCCGGCTGCTTCCCGACGGCACCATCGGTCGGATGGCAGTGGCTGCCTCCCAGCGCGGCGCAGGGATCGGGGCACAGGTGCTCCGCCAGCTGGAGAACAGGGCCCGTGAGCGCGGTCTGGGCTCCGTCGAGCTGCACGCGCAGACCCACGCGAAGGGCTTCTACGAGCGTGCGGGATACGTTCCATTCGGGGACGTGTACCTCGAGGCGGGGATCGAGCACGTATCCATGAGGAAGACGCTCTGAAGGGAGTCTCGAGATGAGCAACCTGGACGTCGTGAACGCCTTCCTGAAGGCGGCGGCGAAGCGCGACTACGAGACGGCCGGCACGTTCGTGGCGGACGACATCGAGTACCAGAACATGATGCTGCCGCCTCTGCACGGCAAGGCCGCGATGCAGGAGACCTGCGAGATGCTGCTGTCGATGTGCACCGACTCGGAGTGGGTGGTGCACCGGGAGGTCGAGAGCGGCGACGTCGTCATGAACGAGCGCGTCGACCGCTTCGAGATGAACGGCACGTGGACGGACCTGCCGGTCGCCGGCGTCTTCGTGCTGCGCGACGGGCTGATCCGCTCGTGGCGCGACTACTTCGACCTGCCCACGATCCTGAACGCGATGCCGGCAGTGCCCGAGGGCTGACGAACGCATGAGCTCGCTCGCCCGCCGGATGTTCGAGCTCGTCGAGCCGATCGGCCTCCTGCCGTACGCAGCTGATGAGCCCAACGAGACGATGTTCGCGCTCGGTTTCACCAACTACTGGGACACCTACTTCGCTGGACGCGCAGCGCCTCTCGGTCTCGTCCCCGCCGAGGTGGTGGACGCGCTGTTCTACAACTTCGCTCCCGGCGAGGTCGCGCGGCACATCCCCAAGGTGTGGCGGACCACGACACCCGAGGCGGCGATCGCAGCCCGTCAGGACGGATGCGCGAAGGCGCTGCGCCGGATTCTCCGGGAGCACATCGAGTCGCCCGCCTTCGCGCGTGCCACCGAGCTGCTGCTTCGCGCCGCGACCAGCGCACCGTTCGAGGGCCGGCCCATGTACGCCGCCTTGCGCGCGCTCCCGATCCCCGATGACGTGACGACGCGGATGTTCCACGCAGCCTCGCTGCTGCGCGAGCACCGTGGCGACGGGCACATCGCGGCCCTGGTGACCCACGGGGTGGGCGGCCTCGAGGCTCACGTCCTCCTTGCGCTGGACATGGACCTGCCTCCCCGGAGGTTCGGACGCATCCATCACCTCCCCGCCGCGCAGCTCGACGCCCTCATCGACGGGATGAGCGCTCGAGGCCTGATCGGGGACGACGGCTGGCTGACCGACCTGGGTCGCGCCGTCAAGCAGCGGGTCGAGGACCTGACCGACGACCTCGCGGCGAAGCCCTACGAGAGCCTGCAGCCCCACGAGGTGGAGGAGCTGATGAGCCTCCTCGAGCCGTTCGCCTCGTTGCTTCGCGCTGCCCAGGACTGATCCATCAGCTACGGCTACGTCTCGGCGAGGTGACGGCCCAGGAAGCGCATGTCGGCGGGCCGCAGGAGGTTCCAGCACCCGATGTCGTGGCCGCCGCGGGGGTAGGCGTGCTCCGTGCGCGGCAGTGCGTTCACGAGGGCCCGGTTGGCGGCGATGAACGGGTCTGAGCGCCCGCAGCCGACCCTCAGGGGCACTCCTCTCAGCCGCTCGAGGTGGCCGAGGACGTCGTGCGCTGCGAAGTCCGACGCGCCGTCGAAGGCCCCGGGGGCCGCGTCCCCGGCGCGGTGCCAGAGGGCGGCAGCGTCCACCGCGACAGCCAGGACCCGCCCGGGCACGACGGAGGCCAGCGCGAGTGCGCCGTACCCGCCCATCGACCACCCCGTCACGCCGAAGCGCTCAGTGCGGAGCCCACGCTTCCCGAGCAGCGGGAGCAGCTCCTCGAGCAGCATGGCTTGCGGGTCGTCGCCGTCGGCGCGGCGGTGCCAGTAGGTGTCCTTCCCACCGTCCACAGCAGCCAGGGCGAACGGTGGCGTCCCCGCTCGCACCGCATCTGCAAGGAACCGGTGCAGCGCGTGGGAGCCGAACGCTTGCCCGCTGTCGCCCGACCGGCCGTGCAGGACGAGCGCTACCGGCAGGTTCGCGTCCGGCATCGAGCCGGGCGGGTAGGCAACCGCCCAGCGGACCGTCCGGCCGCGGGCGTGCGACGCGAGCACTCCGCGCACGACCGGCCCGGTCGGTCCTGCGGGCACCGCCCCGTGGGGCGGGTCCAGCCGGTCGACCAGCTTGCCGCCCTCGCCGGCGGCCGTCGCACCGACCACGGCGGTGCAGGCAGCACCTGCTCCCAGCGACAGCAGCTGCCGACGGGTGAGGTGCACGCACGCACCTCCTACCTCTGGTCGGCGATGTCCTGGTCGACTGAGGAACCGTAGTGGGAGGCGTCTTCGGAGTACACCGCGCGCGCCCGGTGCGGACGTGGCTTGCCCGTCACCTTGACGGTCTGCGCGACCTCGCCTGCGGCGTCGGTCGTCAGTGTCGTGCTTGCACCGTCGAACGTCATCGTGACCGGCACTCCGGCGATCGCGCGCCCTTCGCCGTCAGCCAGGGTCGCGGCGAGCCTGACGAGGGTGTCGTCGCCGGTGCCGGTGTCGCCGGACCAGGTCAGCGTCGTGCCTTCCTTGGCCTCGGCGAAGGAGACGGGAGTGGCGCGGCTCACGAGCGGCTTCTCGAAGGACCGGCCGTACTGCTCCCCGACGTTGCCGGCGTCGCCGGGCAGGAAGACCTGCTTCTGCGACGTGACGATCTCGTCCACCGGGACGGTCTGCCGGGCGTTGTCGCTGTCGACCTGGAAGAGCAGGTGAACGCCGTGCGCGCCGATGTCGCCCTGGAAGAAGTGGTCGTCGTTGTCGACCGGACCGTCACCAGGAGTCCAGCAGCGTCGGGGGGCTCCGTCCGAGGCCTTCTGCGGCTCGTTGGCACCGCCCAGGTTCACGCGAGGGCCGGGGTTGGTCCCGGTCGCGTCGTCGAAGCAGCTGTCGTCGCGGTAGTACGGCTGGGCGGTGAGGCTCTGAGCCGCTCCACCGGGGGTGACGTCGCGCGCCTCCGTGGTGTAGCGGTCGACGATGGTGCCGTACGGCCCGGACGTCTCGGACCACTGCAGAACCGGGTTGGGGCTGCCGAACGTGGGGTCGGCCAGGTCAGCGCTCTGGTGGTAGGGAGAGGTCAACGCGCAGACCCCGAGGGTCTTGTACGCCGAGCGGTACGTCTGCGTGAGGGTGCCGGTGTCGTTGGTGTCGTACTTGGCGTTGCACGGGTCGTCGAGGTTGCCGAAGGTCTCGTCGTTCTTGCCGTCCACCGCGACACCGTCGGGCTGCTGCGGGTTGCGGAACCGGGTCATCCGGCCGGCGTTGTAGTCCCACTGCGCGTAGATCCCGTCGAGCGGCGGGATGACGTGCACCCGCAGCCACGTCTTCATGGTCATCTCGTCCCGGTAGAACGTCTCCCGGCGCACCACGTTGGTGCCGCTGTCGGCTCCCCAGGTCTCGCGGATGGTGCGGACCGGACCGGAGCGCTCACCCAGCAAGGTGGAGCTGCCTCCCCAGTGGGTGTCCTCCTCCTCGTAGCCGCAGCAGGGGGTCTTGGACTCGCGGTCCTGCTGGAAGGCCCGGGCCTTCCACCGGTCGACCAGGTCGGGGCCGAAGCTCTTGCCGCCGTCACCGCTCACCCGGATGTCGGTCATGAGCCAGCGACCGTCGTAGCGGTAGGTGTAGCGGTTCGTCCGCACCGTGGCAGTGTCGAGAGGACGCCGGCGGCCGTGGCCGATGACGTTGCCGGCGGCATCGCAGTACGGGCCGACCGCCGCGTTGCCGTAGTCCTGGTAGCTCGACTGCGAGAGCTCGAACTGGTCGGCGTTGGCGTCGCGCTGGTAGTGCACGTAGCCGTTGTCAGCGTTGAAGGTGGGCTTCTTGCCGAGCATGACGTACAGGTAGCTGGTCTGCTGGGTCAGCGGGTCGAGGACGGCGACCTCGTGGACCGCGGTCGTGCCGTGCGGCCTCATGGCGGTGCTGGGGGCCTGCGCGCCCGCGTCGGAGGCCATGAAGGCCAGCTCGTCATCGGTGTCGAGGCCCTTGACGGGGTCCGTCGCCGTCGGGGAGTCGGGGGTGGCCACGCACGTTCCCTGCGTGTAGCGGAACCCCTCGCGGTCGAACTGGTAGGTCGTGTGCTGGTCCTCGCCGGAGTAGACCGCGAACCCGCTCGCGCTGTTGTCGAGGTAGCGCGTGAAGACCTGGTCGACCTGGAAGGGCACCTCGACGAAGGCCTTGCCGTTCCACCGCCAGCCGGTGATCTTCGCGACGTCCGCCCCGTCGCCGGCCGCGTTGCCCGTGTCTGCGTCAGGGGTGACGTAGTGGTTGTGCGCGCAGTTGCCGTTGACGGGCTCGACGCACATCAGGTCGGTGAACGGCAGCTTCGCGGTGACGTTGCCCGGTGCGGCCCAGCTCGGGAAGTCACTGCCGTGCAGGACCACTGCCTCGGTGTCGCGCTGGGCGGCGACGGTGGGGTCGACGACGGGCAGCGGTGACGAGGCCGCAGCGGAGGTGACGACGGGTACGGCGAGTCCCGCGATGAGCGCGACGGCGAGGGCGGGGCGTAGCACGGAGGCTGCTCCATCTGAGAGGGGGCGTTTCCGGATCGTTTCGACGCGGCAGGCGGAACTCCTCCTGGGCCAAAGGCGGACAAAGGCGGATGTGCGCCCTACCTCGGAGGCCACGGTTTGCTGTCGAGAGGCGTCGCGACCCAGGAGAGGCCCAGAAACGTCCTGGGTATGACGACAGTGCGGGATGGCCTCCTTGCAGCACGAGCTCCCTTCGCCGTCGGACGGAGGACCGTCTGCGCAGGCCTCGCAGGGGCTGTTCGAGACGCTGCAGCTCGTAGCGGACACCATCGTGGAGTCGCTGGGCTTCGAGGTGGCCGTCGTCAACCTGGTGGACACCGAGGGATCGCCGTCCATGGTCGTGGCGGCGGTTGCCGGGCCAGCTGAGGTCCGGAACGCGCTCCTAGGAAGGCGCCAGGGGCTCGACGGGTGGCGCAAGCTGCTCGCCGCGAGCGAGCCGTGGGGCAAGCTGCACTTCCTCGATCACGCCACGTCCCCGTCGGACCCCGCTGACATCTTCACCTGGATACCGGACCTGGCGATCTCGGACTCCCCGGATGCCTGGCACCCCGAGGACGCGCTGTTCGCCACGTTGCAGACCGGGAGCGGGCGGCACCTGGGGATGCTCAGCGTGGACGTACCCCGCGACGGACTGCGCCCCGGTCCGGCGACGCGGCACGCGCTCGAGGCGTTCGCCGTGACGGCGTCCCTGGCGATCGAGCACGCAACGATGGCGCAGGAGAGCGAGCGTGCCGCCCGGCGCTTCACGGCAGTGTTCGACTCCAGCCCGGTCGCCGTGGCCATCCTGGGACCTGACGGCTTGTTCGAACGGGTGAACCGCGCGTACTGCCTTTTCCTGCAGCGGGACGAGGCGGAGCTGATCGGTCGCAGCCCCCTGGACTTCACCCATCCCGAGGACGTGGCGCTTGCGGAGCCCGCCAGCGCCCGCGCACGGGGGCTGACCGCCGCCCCCGAGGCATCCGACACAGCCCCCGTCGAGAAGCGCTACGTGTTGCGCAACGGGGACGTCGTCTGGGGACGGCTCCACCTGGCGCCGCTGTACGGCCCGCACGACGCGCGTGTGGTCGTCGCGCAGATCGAAGACATCACCGAGCGCAAGCGGACCGAGGCCCAGCTGGTCCAGCAGGCCAACTTCGACGCCCTGACCTCGCTCCCCAACCGTCGCCAGGCCATGGGTCACCTCCAACGGGTGCTGGACCGCGGAGCGCTGGGAGGCCACCTCACGGCGGTCTTCTTCTGCGACCTCGACAGGCTGAAGCTGGTCAACGACGGCCACGGTCACGCCGTCGGCGATGCCTACATCCGTGAGGTCAGCAGCCGCATCCGCTCCGCAGTTCGGGCTGGCGACCTCGTCGGACGGCTCAGCGGGGACGAGTTCGTCGCCGTCATCGAGGGCCTGGCTGCACCTACGGAGGCGATCGGGCTGGCCGGCCGGGTGATCGAGCAGGTCCGGCAACCGCTCAGCTTGGGCGGCGCCGTGTTCCTGCCTTCGGTCTCGCTCGGGATCGCCTACAGCACCGGCCACACCTTCACCGCGGACGAGCTCGTCGCCCAGGCGGACTCGGCGATGTACCGGGCCAAGCAGGAGGATCGCGGGGCCTGGCAGGTCTACGACGCCACTCTGCGGGGCTCCGCCGCCGCGCAGCTCGAGCTGCGCCGAGACGTGTCAGGTGCCCTCGAGGCGGGCCAGTTCGTCCTGCACTACCAGCCGATCGTCCGACTCCACGACGAGGAGATCACGGGGTACGAGGCGCTGCTGCGCTGGCAGCACCCCCGCCGAGGTCTGCTGCTGCCGGGAGAGTTCCTCGACGTCATCCTCGACAGCGAGTACGAGGCGCCCGTCACGGACTGGCTCATCCAGCAGGCTTGCCGCGACGCGACGGCTCGACCCGCCGGCAGCCAGCGGGTCAGCATCAACGTGAGCTCTCTCATGATGGGACGCCGCGACCTTCCCGACGTGATCACCGCAGCCCTGCAGGCCTCCGGACTGCCCCCTGACGAGCTGGTGCTGGAGCTCACGGAGGACCGACTGCTGTCCCGGGCGGACGGGCCAGACCTGCTGGCCGCCCTCCGGGGGCTGGGGGTCGCTCTTGCCATGGACGACTTCGGCACCGGCTATGCCGGGCTCGCCAACCTCCAGCGCTTCCCCTCGATCAGCATCCTCAAGCTCGACCAGTCCTTCACCGCCAGCCTCGGAAGGGACGCCTACAGCACGCCCATCGTGACGGCGGTGCGCGATCTGGCGCGCAGCTGCGGGCTTCACCTCATCATCGAGGGCGTGGAGACGGTCGAGCAGGCGGACCAGCTGCGATCGCTCGGCATCGAAGCAGCCCAGGGCTACTACTTCGGCAGACCCAGACCGCTGGCCGAGGACCGCTGAGTGCGTGGGGTCGCTGAGGCCCAGCCTGCTGGGAGAGCCGGGGCCTGCCAGCCGTCGGGTGGCGACCAGGCATCCCAACCGGTGTCGAACCAGTGCGGCCCGTCGTCCAGCAGCGCCGCCGCCTCAGCCCCCGCTGCTCGGATCCTCTCCCCGAGCGCCTGGCTGTACCGCCCTTCAGCGATGCGCTGCTCGAGCATCTCGACGTCCTTCCACACCCAGTCCCCGCCCGTCGGCCACCACAGGTCCAGCTCGTGGTCGAGTGTGTCGAAGGCACGCTCACGGCGGACGTACGGTTCCTGCAGGTTGAGGTAGTAGCCGCTGAAGGAGCGCTCGTCGCCGGCCCAGAACAGATCGACCGAGTAGGGATCGTCAGGGCGGTGCAGCATCAGCTTCCCGTGACCGGTCCAGTGCGTGTGACCAGCCACCTGCCACGGATGCTGATGGGCCGCGAGAGGCCAGGGCGGGAATCCGAAGGGCGTGCCGCTCGCCAGGTAGACCGCCAGGAGCCCGGGCTCGTCCACGACGACTCGCGTGGGGATGACCGTCCAGAGGTGGCCGTGCAGCCACTCCCGCCGGAGGACAACCTCTCCCGGCTCCCAGTAGCTCACGCGGGGGAGCGTAGTGGTCGGGTGGCTCAGAGCCAGAGCTGACTGAGGTCCTCGGCGACAGCTCTGCCGTGGTCGTAGCCGGCTCGCACGGCAGGTGCGCGCCTCGAGAGGTCCATCATGTTCTCGCCGAACGCCTGGAGCGCATCGGCGTCCGGGAAGATCGCCTCGACCCTGCTTCCCGCGTCGCGCAGCTCCTCGACCTGCGCCTCGAGCTGCATGCCCCATGCGCTCGGGTGCCGTGTCCTGCCTCCGAACGGAGAGAGCACGAGGACGCGCTCGTAGCCGACTGCCAGATCCGCGTTCTCGTTGCGGCGGTAGCCGCCGTCGAGGTAGCGCTCGTCGCCGATGCGGTAAGGCAGCGAGGACGACGTGCTGGCTGCCACGGCATCCACCAGGTCCACTCCGCTGTGCCGGTCGAACACGACAGGCGCCCCCGTACGGGCATCCACGGCCACGAGGCGGACCGTCGTCTCCGGCCACGCCGGACTGGGCAGACGCAGGGCGACGGTGGCGCGCCACCGCGTCGACCAGTCGCTGTCTGACGTCGCCTCCAGCTCGAGCGCTGCCGCGCCCATCCTGCGGCGCATGTCGGCTGGACCCGTGGAAGCGGCGATGATGTGGCTCGTCCTGTCCAGGTGCTCGGCCACCGAGCCAGCGGGAGGAGGGCCCCCGCCGGATCTGCTTGGCCGGATCGGCGCCGGCTCGGCGCCCAGGATGGCGGCAAGCAGGCCAGACGGGGTCGCGCTGGTGACCTGCGCGGCCGTCGTAGCCCCAGCCGAGGTCCCGATGACGAGATCGGCTTCGGTCACGTCCAACCC
>JAODNB010000157.1 GCA_025464795.1 Frankiales bacterium | reverse complement strand
ATTTGAGAAGAGCTGTCCCTAGTACGAGAGGACCGGGACGGACGAACCTCTGGTGTGACAGTTGTTCTGCCAAGAGCACTGCTGTTTAGCTACGTTCGGCAGGGATAACCGCTGAAAGCATCTAAGCGGGAAGCTCGCTTCAAGATGAGATTTCCCACCGGGTTAACCGGGTAAGGCCCCCGACGAGACCATCGGGTTGATAGGCAGGAAGTGGAAGTGGAGCAATCCATGCAGCTGACCTGTACTAATAGGCCGAGGGCTTGACCACAAACTGCTGCCTTCACAGGCAAACGCGTCCACTGTGCGGTTCCCGAGATACGGTCGGGAATCGAGTTCGGCACCTGCCACAGGTGCCGACCACCGATATATCTCCATAGAGTTTCGGCGGCCATAGCGAGAGGGAAACGCCCGGTAACATTCCGAACCCGGAAGCTAAGCCTCTCAGCGCCGATGGTACTGCACGGGAGACTGTGTGGGAGAGTAGGACGCCGCCGGACAATTCTTCACTTCAGGGGACAACCATCAGGTTGTCCCCTGAAGTGCTTTTGCGGTTCGCATCACTGCGACGACGCTCGATGCTGTCTTCCCGAGGAGCACTCCATGACCCGTCCCGACGACGAGCAGGCCCGCCGGGCAGCGTCCGGCCGTCCGGCGGGCGGCCGGCGGCCCCGTCCCGCCGGCACGGGCGCTGCCGGCTCATCGGGCGGTGGCCGGGGCTCTGGTCCGGCTGGCTCTGGCTCGGCTGGCTCTGGTTCGGCTGGCTATGGTTCGGCGGGCTCTGGTCGCTCGAGCGGCGGCGCCCGCAGCAATGCGGAGCTGCGGCGGGGACGGCCCAGCGGCACGGAGGGCGGCCGGACCGGTGCGCCGCGCTCCGTCGGGGCCGGGGGGCAGCAGCGCGACGGGCAGGCGCGCGAGTGGACCTACGACCCACGGCGCGAGGCCCGACGCCAGATGGCGCGGGTGCCGCTGCCGGATGACGTCTCAGCGCGAGACCTCGACCGCGAGGTGCAGAAGGAGCTCAAGGGCCTCGCGGCTGAGACCGCCGAGGTCGTCGCCAAGCACCTCGTCATGGCCGGGCGGCTGCTGGACGACGAGCCCGAGAAGGCGCTCGCCCACGCACGCGCTGCCCGGGCGCTCGCCGGCCGCGTCGCAGCGGTGCGCGAGGCCAACGGACTGGTCGCGTACACAGCAGGGGAGTGGTCGGAGGCGCTGAGCGAGCTGCGCACTGCGCGCCGCTTGAGCGGCGATCCGGAGCACCTCGCGGTGATGGCCGACTGCGAGCGCGCCCTCGGGCGGCCCGACCGCGCCCTGCTGGTGACGGAGGACCCTCAGGCCAAGAGCCTCAGCGCCGCCGCGCGCGTGGAGCTGCTCATCGTGGCGGCCGGTGCTCGTCGGGACATGGGCCAGTTCGACGCGGCGGTGGTCGCGCTGCAGGTCGGTGCGCTGGAGGGCCCCGTTCGTCCCTGGACGGTCCGGCTGCGGTACGCCTACGCCGACGCACTGCTGCACGCCGGCCGAGAGGACGAGGCGCGCCAGTGGTTCGCCCGCACGCTGGACGTCGACGAGCAGGGGGAGACGGACGCGCAGGAGCGCCTCATGGAGCTCGACGGCGTGGTGTTCGAGGACCTCGACGAGGCCGAGGACGATCCCTCCGCGGAAGTGGTGTCCGCCGCGGACCTCAGCGCCATGGTTGCCGACATGTCGACACCGCGACCCGACGGGGTGCCGGAGCTGACAGACGCCGCTGCGGAGTCACTCTCGGGGGCGGAGCGCGCGTCCACGACGGCAGCGCCGGCGGGACCCACGACGACCCCCTCTGGGCCGGCGTTCAGCAGCGAGCCGGAGCCAGCAGTCGAGGCCGTGCGCTCGCCGATCTCCGCCCCGACGTTCCGATCAGCAGCGAAGACCAACGAGGACGACGCTCCCGAGGAGCTCCGCCTCTTCGACTGAGGCCTGCGGTCCACAGGAGGGCCGGTCGTCCACAGATCCGGACGGTGCCCCCACCGAAGCATGGAACGGGACCAGCCTTGTCGTCAGGGCCCCGACGGGGCCGGGAGGAGGTCGACGTGGAGATCGCGAGCCGCAACGAGGTGGTTCTGGTGGGCCGGCTGTCCGGCGATCCGGTGGACAAGGAGCTGCCGAGTGGCGACGTGCTGCGCACGTGGCGCCTGGTCGTCGATCGAGCTCCGAGCAAGCGCCCGGTCCCTGAGGGCCAGCGGGTGTCGACCATCGACACGGTCGACTGCTTCGCGTGGACGGCCGGGCTGCTGCGTGCGGCCGGCAGCTGGACCCCGGGCGACGTCCTCGAGGTCCACGGGTCGCTGCGCAGGCGCTTCTGGCACACAGGTGGCGGTGTTCAGTCGCGCACGGAGGTCGAGGTCACAAAGGCCAAGCGGCTCAGCAGAGCCGCCTGAGCGCTCCGCCCCGCCAGCCGCGAGGCATCAGCGGACAGAGACCAGCGGATCAGGCATCGCGGTGGTCCCGGATGACGAGTCCGGTGCGCGGCTTGGGCGTGAACAGCGTCGACTTGCGCGGCATCCGCTCCCCACCGGCGGCCACAGCGGTCACAGCAGCAACGGGCGTCGGGTTCAGCAGCACCGCAGTGCCCCCTGAGGCCGCGGCGGCCGCAAGGGTGGCCTCGACGTCGTGGGCGTAGCGCACCGTCTCGACGTCATCCTCGAGCCCCCACACGTCGGACACGAGGTAGTGGTGCAGCACGCTCACGTCCAGCGCCCGCCATGCCTCGGACCGGTCGCCCGGAAGGGCGTGAGACAGGCGTTCGGGGTTCGGGTGGGTGAGCAGCCGCACGGTGCCGCCGTCGCCGCTGACCAGCAGGAACGCAGGTCCGTCAGCCCCCGCACGCGCGAGCGCGGCCAGGGCGGCGCTGAGGTCGTTGCCGTCCAGGTCGTGCACCGTCATGGCTCCCTCGGCTCGTCGAGCCAGCTCGAAGGCCTCGACGTAGGGGATGACCCGGTGGATCGGGTGCACCTCAGGTCCGAACTCGGAGCTGTCGACGAGGAACGTCAGGCCCGTGTCCCAGGGGCCAGGCCCCTTGCCGGCTGCGTGGGCGGCGGCCTGGCGCTGCAGGTACGTCGCATACCGGTGGTGACCGTCGGCGATGACCGCGGTCCGGGGCCGGAGGTCAGCAGCGATCTCGGCCAGCAGCGCGGGGTCCGTCAGGGCCCACAGGCGGTGCCGGAGGCCGTCGGCGAGGGTGACGTCGAGGAGGGCGGGACGGGCGTTCACCGAGGCGACCGCACGGCTGGCGGCGCCACCGCCCCCGTACACGAGGAAGATCGGTTCGAGATCGGCCTCCACGGCTGTGTAGAGCGCCAGCCGGTCCGACACCGTGCCCGACATGGTGTTCTCGTGCGGCAGGACGATGCCGTCCGACGGTGGGGACAGCTCCAGAGCGCCCAGCAGGCCGCGCTGAGCGTGCTCGGCGGACGCCTGCTCGTAGACGTAGAGAGCGGGGGCGAGGTCGGGAACGAGAACGTTCGTGTCCCGCCAGGCCGACAAGGTGCTTGCGGCGCGCAGGTAACGATCCCCCTCTGACGCCTCGTCCCGTGGGAGGATCAGCCGTACGACGTTGACGTCGCTCGCTGCCTCGAGCGCCGCCACGCCGTCGGCGTCGATGACGTCGTACGGCGGGGAGGTCACCGAGGCAAGATCGACATCGGCGCCGTACCGGAGACCCCGGAACGGTTGGAGCACCAACCCCTCCGGACAGCGGGGCGGTGCGAAGGTGGACGAGGCGGGCTCGAACGGGCCGGCTGACATGGCGGCATGCTAGGCCCGGACGCTGAAAGGCGAACGAGCAGGCAGGGCGTGATGGAGGATGAAGGTCCAGCGACAACGCTGGACCACCGGGAAAGCGACCAGGAGGGAGTCGGCGTGTCCGACAGGTACGACCCCCGATATGACCCCCGTGCCCCGGACGAGGAGAAGCCCCGGCCGTTCTCCGACCTGCCCCCGCCGCCACCTGACAACGTTCCGCAGGGCGATGCCTACGACTGGTACACCCGCGGGCTCGAGCTGCTCGACAGCGGGGACGCCGCTGCAGCCGTCCAGGTCCTCGGCCACACCGTCACCTCGGAGCCCGAGTCGCGGATGGCGCGCGAGGCTCTCGCACGTGCTCAGTTCGACATGGGCATGTACCCCGAGGCGCGGGAGAACTTCTCGTGGATCATCTCCATCAACCCCGCGGACGACTACGCGCAGTTCGGGCTCGGTCTGGCCCTGACCAAGCTCGGGGACCTCACCGCGGCGGTCGAGCACCTGGCCCTGGCCGCGGCCATGCGTCCCGACATCGCCTACTACAGCACGGCGTTGCGCGGGGCCCGAGCGGCGCTCACGGCGTCGCGCCGCTGAACGTCCGCGGATCGTGCGCTGACCTGTGCTCGCAGCCAGCTCGATGCCGCTGTGCGCCGCATACGACGCTGCGCTGCTGGACCTGGACGGGGTGCTGTACCTCGGACAGGACCCGATTGCGCACGCGGCTGAGTCGGTCGCCGAGGCGCGCCGCCAGGGCATGCGGGCCGCCTTCGTCACGAACAACGCCAGTCGCCGTCCCGCGGCGGTCGCGCAGCACCTGACGGCCCTCGGTATCCCCGCGGAGCCGGACGACGTGGTGACGAGTGCCGAGGCCGCCGTTGCGCTCCTCAGCAGGCGGATCGAGCCGGGAGCGAAGGTCCTGGTGCTCGGCACGGACGATCTCATGGCGGAAGTCGCGGCCGGCGGTTTCGAGCCCGTGCGCCAGGCCCAAGGCGTCGCGGCGGTCGTGCAGGGGCTGGCACCGACCACGGCCTGGACGGACCTGGCCGAGGCCGCGGTCGCGATCACGGCGGGAGCGCTCTGGGTAGCGGGGAACACCGACACCACGTACCCCAGCCCGCGCGGACCGCTTCCCGGCAACGGCGCGCTGGTGCAGGCCCTGGTCACCGCGACGGGACAGCGCCCCATCGTCGTGGGCAAGCCCGAGCCGGAGCTGCACCGGGCCAGTGTCGAGCGCGTCGGCGCGACCCGGCCGCTCGTGGTGGGCGATCGGCTCGACACCGACGTCCTGGGCGCGGTAAGAGCCGGGTGCGACAGCCTGCTCGTGCTCACGGGGGTCACGGACGTCGAGCAGGTGCTCACCGCGCCGGAGGGGATGCGCCCGACGTACGTCGCCAC
>JAODNB010000155.1 GCA_025464795.1 Frankiales bacterium | reverse complement strand
TGCCTGTACCAGCTGATGCAGTGTTTGCATGGCCGCGTCGAAGGCGGGGCGACCGACGATGTCGGCCCACCTCTGCTCGATCTCGGCAACTCGATCGCCGGCAGCGTCGAGAGCGCGCCGGCCGCGTTGTGTTGGGTAGATGAGCTTGGCGCGGCCGTCGCTCGGATCTGGGCGTCGTTCCAGGTACCCCGAGGCTTGCAGGTCGTCGACCAGCTCGGAGGTCGCGGCCGCGCTGAGCTGCGCGCGAGCGGCGAGCTCGGTAAGGCGGATGCCGTCGATGCCCAGATTGCCAAAGATCTGTAGATGCGCCTCACGTAGGTCGTCGAAGCCAGCTTCCCCTGCAGGCGAGAGCAGTTCCGAGCGGAACTGTCGGAGCAGCCGGCCGAGGAGCTGACCGACGGCGAGTCTGCCGGTAGGTAGATCTCTTGACGTGGGCACAGTTCCGGATCATAGTTCGGGTTCCGATGTTTCGGTAACCGAACTAAATGAGGCGTGATGGAAGCAACCGGCGTGATCGCGGGCGATGCGATTCCGGCCAACACCGCCATGATGGGCATCGTCCATGCGGCCCTGCGTCGGGACTTGACGCGGTGCGTCACGGCCCTGACCGGACCGACTCCACCGGCGGATCGGCAGCGGGCAGCGCTCGTCGCGCATCTGGACTGGATGATGACCTTCCTGGACGGTCACCACCAAGGTGAGGACGCCGGTCTCTGGCCGCTGGTGCGATCGCTGAACCCGTCGGCCAGCAAACTGCTCGATCAGATGGAGCATGACCATGCGCAGATCGCACCCGCGATGGGAGTGGTCAGGATGGCGAGCCGCACGTATACCGGCGACGGCGGCGCCGCGGCCCGCGAAGCGGTGGTCGGGGCCCTGACCGACCTTCGCGCGGTACTCGACCCGCATCTGCACAGGGAAGAGACCGAGATGATGCCGATCGTCGCCACGACCATCACGAACGCTCGGTGGGAAGCGTTCAACCAGCAGCACTACGTCAAGCCGAAGTCCAAGACCGAGCTGGGACGGGAGGGCCACTGGCTGATCGACAGCCTCGACCCCGCCGGCTACCGGGTCGTGGTGGGCAACGTCCCACCGATCCCCCGCTTCGTCCTGCTCCACGCCTTCGCTGGTTGGTACGCACGTGCCTGCGCAGTCCGTTGGGGACCAGAGGTCTCCATCAAGCCGTTGCCCCACTAGCGCATCGACTCGTCGCTGGCCGTACGGCGCAGGAGAAGGGGAACCCTGCCGGCGGGGAGATCGGTGCGTGGCCGCCCATCTCCCCGTGGCGTAGCGTTCCTTCACAGGGAGGTCTGGTGGCTGCCGGTCTGCGCGTGGACCCGTCCCTCGGGTGGGTCCGAGGGACGCGGGCTGCTGCGCTCACGGTCCCGGCGGTGGGCGCGGCCTCCCTGACGCATGTGATGGTGGACGGCTGCGCGAGCTGGCTCGCCGCGGGGCTGGCGGCGGCCTTGTGCTGGCCGGCCGCTGTCGCTGTCCTGGGTGCCCGCCGGCGGTTGCCCGCGCTGTTGGTGTGGGTGGTAGCTGCGCAGCTCGTGACACATGTGCTGCTGGAGCGAATGTGCGCGGAGGTGACCTCAGGTTCGGTGAGCCTGAGCGGCCACCTGCTGGCGAGCTTGACGCCGCGCATGCTGCTCGCGCACGCCGGGTGCGCGCTGTTGACTGCCGTCTTGCTGCATCGTGCCGATGCCGGGTTGTGGGCAGCTGATGCGCTGCTCCGGGTGGCACGCCTGGTCCTCGTAGCCTTCGGCGACGTCGTCGTGTGCTCCCCGGTTGTTGTTGGGCGAGCTCCCCGGCCATCGGCGCGGGTCGATGTGGTGATGGATCTGTGGCGTTCGCCTTGTCCCTCTCGGCGGGGGCCACCGGCGTTGTCGCACACGACGCGCTAGGTCCCCCGCCGCTTTCGCGGCTCCCTGCCTCCCTCCCGGAGGCTCTTTCCTGCTGGAGCACTCATGTCCTTGCTCGCCCTTGCCGCCCCTGCTTTCCTACCGCAGACCTGCGGGTTCGCCGCTGCGGCCTCCCGACCGACGTGCCAGGCGCCACACCCGGTCTACCTCGCACATGCCTTCGGTGCGCGCTACGAGCTACCGATCCCGCTCTTCCTGTTCGTCGTCGGTGGCGCGCTCGTCGTCGTCCTTTCGTTCATGCTGGTCCTCCGCACCCCCGGCGGCAGCGCTCCGGAGATTCCAGCCGAAGACGCCGTACCGTCGTTGCCGTTCGGTCGGGTCAGCGGACCGCTCAGCATCCTGCTGACGGCCCTAGTAGCGCTCGTCGGCCTCACCGGCAGCCAGGAGATCCCGGAGAACATCGCCCCAGAGACCTTCTGGGTGTTCGTCTGGATCGGGGTTCCCCTGTCGTGCGGATTGCTCGGAGACTGGACCCGCCCGTTCAACGCCTTCGCCAACCTCGGCCGGCTCGGCGACTCAACCCGCCTGCGGAAGCTGGTCCTGGCCCGTACGGAGCCGCTGCCGTGGCGAGTCGGATGGTGGCCCGCCGTCGCGCTGTTCGTCCTGCTGGTGCTCGGTGAGCTGGTGTTCAACCTCCACACCACGGTCCCGGCCTTCGTCGGGGGCGCACTGCTGGCGTACGGCGTGCTGTCGTTGTTCCTGGGGCTGCTGTTCGGCCAGGGCTGGCTGGCCCGTGGAGAGGTCTTCTCCGGACTGTTCAACGCCTGGGGACGGCTCGGGTACTTCCGGTTCGGCGCGCCAGGGAGGCGCCGATTCACGGGCGGTTTGGATGTGCCGTTCGAGGCGTCCGCGAGCCGAGTCGTGTTCGTGCTGCTGCTGCTGGTGAGCATCAACTTCGACGGTCTGCTGGCCACCCCCCAGTGGGCCTCCTACGAGCGCCGGACCCTGGGCGTCGACACCTCCGGCATCGACCTGCTGCGCACCGGCTCGCTGCTCGTTCTCGTCGCGGTAGTGCTCGCTGTGTTCGTGGCCTTTGCGACTGCCTCCGCCCGAGCCGGCCGTGACACCGCAAGCCCAGTCGCCGCCTTGGCCAGGCTGCTTCCAAGCCTGGTCCCGATCGCCTTCGGGTACTTGATCGCGCACTACCTGCAGTACCTGCTCACCAACGGGCAGCTCATCGTTCCGCTGATCGGCAACCCCGGCTATACCGGCTGGCCGATCCATCTCCCGGACCCCTTCAACGACAGCTTCGAGATCAACCGGACCCTGCTGCCGAACAGCTTCTACTGGTACCTGTCGGTCATCGTCATCGTCGCCGTTCACGTGATCGCCGTGATCCTGGCGCATCGCGCCCTGCTCCAGCGAGCAACCGACGAGCACTCAGCGCGACGCAGCGAGTACCCCTGGCTGATCGCCATGGTCGCCTACACCGCCTTCAGCCTGTTCCTCATCGCTCAACCCCTCACCCAGGAGAAGAACACCGCCACCACAGAAGGCGCCGGCACCCCCACCCCGCACAGCCTCATCAGGGCCGGGACAGCGCCGAGCGGACCCTGAATCGCTGCCGGGCTTCCCGCAGCGCCGGGACGGCACAGGCAGCGCATACTCCCGACAGTGGAGAAGGCCGGATCTCACGACTGCGAGCAGCACCTACCGTCCTCCCTGGTAAGGCATTCGCTCATGCGGGTCGTGTCCACGTCAGCACGTACCGCCACAGAATGCGCCTGCGCACCAGCGCGCCGGGCAACACTTCCTCGGCTGTCCGCCTGACCTCCGCGAACGTCTGGGGTGGAGGCCACACCTGCGGGGCCGGATGCTCCCAGTAGCCGCCGTGCTTGACCTTCAGCGCGCGGGTCGCCACCGCTGCCGCCAGCTCTCGCGGCAGGTCGCGTGGCAGCGACCTGCGTGCCAGCCCGACGACAGCCAGCAGGCCGCCTGGCCGCAGCAGCGCAGCCAGGCTTGTCAGCGCAGCCGCTGCATCCACGTGGTGGACAGTGGCGACGGACAGCACAGCATCGAAGGAGCCGTCGGCGAAGGGCGGGGCGAGGAGGTCGCCACAGACGTAATGGGGGTAACCGCCCTGCAGCCGGGCTGCGTCCAGCGATGCCTGATCAACATCTAGGCCAACAGCCATGGGCACCATGGCACCCAGCCGGCGGGTCAAGGTGCCGTCTCCGCAACCAGCGTCTAACACCACTCGCGCTTCGTGGGGCAGCGACGTCAGCAGCTGGCCGCCGTAGTGCAGGTTGTGATTCCACCGTTCGCCGTCTGGGATCACGGGCCCCCGCCGCGCTCAAGAGCCGGCCTCACGGTCTCAGGCTCGACCTGCGCATGATTGCATGTCGTGCCGGTCGGAGCTGCGGCGGCTTCAACCGAACTCCTGGCGCCGCGTACAACGGTCGGTCACCGAGTGGGTCCGCGAGTTGGACCTCGGACAGCAAGCCGCCGCAGAAGCCGGGGTCGTTCTCGGCAGGGCCGAGCACGCGCAACAGCACGAAGCGAGGTGTTTCGAGCAGCTGCGCCGGGTGCTGTTGGTGGCACGTCGTCGCGACGATCTGGAGGCGCTTGCCGTCCTCGGAAAGCGCCCGGGGGAACCAAGGCACGACGCCAAGGTTCTTGGGAGGGGGTGGCAGCGCTTCGCTGACCCGCTCGACGATCAAGCCGGAACGGTGGTCTGCAGGCAGCTGTGCGAAGACCGATGCTGAGGACGTCTTG
>JAODNB010000145.1 GCA_025464795.1 Frankiales bacterium | reverse complement strand
AGCAGCTGACCGCGGGATCTCCCACTGCGCGGAGTAGACCCCGTTGTCATCGACGCGCCACACGATCTGGAGACCGAGATCATCCGTCGCGATGCCATGGCCGACCCGCTCGATCGAGACGAAGGCCTTGCCGAGCGGCATGTCCAGGCCCTTGACGCCCCCCTGCCAGGAGAACCCGGCCCGGGCCAGGCGCTGGGTCGTCGCCGGCTGGCTCATCGCCGTCGCACTTCTGGCGCCCGTGCCGAACGCAGGCGCGGTCGCCGCGAGGCCGTTGGTGGGATCGCCCAGCCCGGGGGCCGCGGCTGCGGTGTCGTTGACCAGTGCTTGGGTGAGCAGCTGCAGCTGCTGCATCAGCAGGACGCTGGAGGTCCGGCCGTACATCGTCGATCCGCCCTCGTAGTGCTGGGCGTCGTACTCCTGCGGGCTGGTGAAGTAGGAGAGGTACTCGTTCGCCAGGCCTGACAGCTGGACCGCCTTGATGCCGTGGCCGGCTGCCATGAGGTCGACGGCACCGCGGACGCGACGCCCCATGTCGACCGTCATCTCGCCCGGGATCGTGGCGACCAGCCGCTCCCCCACCTGCGCCACGGTGAGCGGCACGGAGGTGGGTGTCGAGCCGGGGTTCAGACCGGTCGGGACCACGATCTTGTGCCCCTGGGCCGGGTCGGCGACGTAGTCGACGGGGGCTGCGTCGCCCTCGAACGGCGTCCTGGTGATGTCGTACAGCGGCCCGCGACCCTCCTCCGACCCGGTGAACAGGGGCAGGCCGGGCTCGGCCGTCTTGGACGTCGGACCGTCCGCCGTGTCCTGGCCGCAGAAGCAGAGCCGCGTCCACTTCGTGCGCAGCTCCGGCGTGCTCGTGAGGTGCGATCCCGCGGCCTTCCAGGCAGTCATCATCTTGGCGGCCTCGACCCGCCCGACCTCGTCGGCAGCCGCCGGCCCGCTGCGCGTCAGACCCGCGGACTGGTCTCCCTCGTCCGTGTTGCCGTACGCGTTGACGACGTCCTGTCCCTTCGGCACCTTGCCGAGCGCCCGGATCTGGTCCTCGACGACGCGGTCCGCCGACCCGTGGTGGTCGGCGTTGTACACCCCGTACTGGTACTTGTTCACCGTCCCGTGGTCGGCGAACGTCGACCACATCCCGACCGGCCCGACCCCGTCCTTGTCGACCCGCAGCACCTGCACCTCGGGGTCGATCGTGTCGAGGTAGCCCTTCGGGTCGTCCGACACCTTGCCGGTCCCGAACGCCTTCGTGATCCCGTGGTCGCGCAGGTGCGCCTCGAGGCTTCGGTTCGCGGTGAGCCCGGCCAGCTGCACCGTGGACCACCCCAGCTTGCCGGGGGCGAGGTCGTCGTCGGCGCGCTGGATCGCGAGCACCAGCTGGCGCACCTCGAAGGCGTAGAGCTGCGGGTCCGGAGCCCCGGAGATGTGCTGCGTGGTCAAGGCCTGGACGCTCGTTGCTGCCATGAAGACCGTGTTGTACGTCGGGAACGGGTAGTAGCCGCTGGGGGCGGCGTGCGTGTGGCTGGCAGAGACGATGATGTTGCTCTCGCTGAACCCGCGCGAGGCCAGCCGCTTCGCGGCTTCCTTGACTGCCCCTCCGGCGATGCCGTTGAGGTCCTCCGCGACGAGGGCGATCTTCTGCGAGCCCCGCTTGAGCACGATCGCTCGTGCCTCGATGCGCGTGTGCACCCCCTTCAGGACCGCGTCGGCCCGGACCCAGCCCTGCATGAAGTAGCCCGTTGGGCTGGTGATGTCTGCCCGACCGACTCCGACCTGGAGCGGGTCGACCGGTGCAGCGTGTCCCTGCTGCACCGTCAGGACCCCGAGCACGAGCAGGACCGCGAGCAGCAGACGCCGTTTCATACGTGAGAAGTTCTCACGTTATCTTCGCCGCGTCACTAGGCGTCGCGGTGGACGTCTCGGACCTCGGGCAGCGGCGCGAACCCAGAAGCGACGTAGCCGGCGACGCCGCCCACGTTGCTGCTCGGGGTGCAGACCCAGGCGCTGGAGGACCCGAGGTCCTGCAGCGCTGCGGCGGCCGCGCGGTTGATCGCCTTGCCGAAGCCGCGCCCGCGGTGATCCCGGTGCACGCCCATCGGCTCGAGCAGCCCCGGCCGGCCGGGGCCGGCGGACCACACGGTCACCCCAGCGACCGCGTTGTCGTCCTCGTCGTAGGCCACCAGGCAGCGGGCCGTCGCGTAGGCCGGACCGGCCGCCATCGTGTGCCACCGCTCCGAGGTGAACGTCGAGTTGTCGAAGGCTCCCCGCTGCACGGCCACCCGGTCGTCCACCTGCTCCGGTCCGACCACCTCGACCCGCACACCCGCGTCCGGCAGCGGGTCTCCGAGGTCGAGCCGCAGCGGCTGCCACGGTGCGTCTTCGCCCCAGCCGTGGGTGCGGATCAGCTCCCGGACCAGCGCGCCTCGTGGGAGCTCGGCCGCCACCCGGCCCGCGTCCAGCACCCCACGAGAGGGATCGGTGAGATCTCCGAACAGCTGCTGAGCGAGCTCCTCGTCGTCGTAGAGATCTGGAGCGAGCGTCATCCTGACGAGCGCGTGGTCGTCGAGCACGCCGACGGCGACGACCTGTCCGTCCCGGCTCCACGTCCGCGTGTCGCCTGTGAGAGCCTCGGCTCCAAGGCGCCAGGCCCAGCCCAGGTCCCCCGGGTGGAGCTGCATGGGCGCGCCCTCGTGCTGCCACGTCGCGAGCGCCGCTGTCGCTGCGGTCAGCCCGGGCAGGTCCGGCGTCGCCAGCACGATCGTCATGGCTCGGTCACGAAGTCGATCAACCGCTCCACGGACTGCAGCAGCGGGACCTCGAGGTCGGTGTAGCTGTCGACCGCCGCCAGCACCCGCTTCCAGCCCTCCCAGGACTCCCCCCACCCGAGCGCCGCGCACACGCCGGCCTTCCACTCCTGACCTCGCGGGATCACCGGCCAGGCCGGGATGCCTACGGCAGCGGGCTTGACCGCTTGCCAGATGTCGACGAACGGGTGCCCGGTCACCAGCACGTGCGTCGACGTCACCTCAGCGACGATCCGGCTCTCCTTCGACCCGGGGACGAGGTGGTCGACGAGGACGCCGACCCGGCTGTCTCGGCTGGGCCCAAAGGCCCGGACCAGCGAAGGCAGGTCGTCGACGCCGTCGAGCGGCTCCACGACGATCCCCTCGACGCGCAGGTCGTGGCCCCAGACCCGCTCGACCAGCTCGGCGTCGTGCTTGCCCTCGACCCAGATGCGACTGGCTCGGGCCACCCTTGCCTGCAGGTCGTTCACGACCAGGGACCCAGAGGCCGTCCGGGTCTTCGCGATCGGCACCGGACCTCGGGGCCGGACGACGTTCACGGCCTTGCCGTCGAGCAGGAAGACCCCCAGCGGGAAGACGCGGACCTTGCCGTGCCGGTCCTCCAGGCTCACGTTCTCCTTGTCGCACTCGACGACGGCGCCACACCAGCCGGTGAGCACCTCCTCGAGCACCAGACCTGGGTCGGCGGCCACCTCCGGAGCCGGAGCCTTCTTCGGAGGGGCCAGGTCGATCCCGTCGTACGAGCGCACGTCCGGACGCTATGCGAGGCCGGGCGCCGCGCCTCGTAGGCTCGCTGGTCGTGTCCACTGCTCTCCCCCCGCGCAGCGCGCTCCTCGCGTGCTGGACCACGGCGTGGTTGGCCGGAGAGGCCTCGCTGCCCGAGCTCGTGGCCCGGGTGACGCAGCACGACGACTCCCACCTCGTCACCGGCCTGTGGGTCGACGACCTCGAGCTCGAGCAGGCCTGCGGCAGGCTCCGGGCGGAGGGGGTGAGCCGGGCGAAGGTCGTGCTGCCCTACCCCGGGGACCCGCTCGGGCTGCCCGGCCCGGGCCCGTTCACGGCCGCCGCACTCCTCGCCGGCGAAGGCGTCCTGTGCCTGCGCACGGACGGGAGCGGTACCGGCCTGGTGCCGGTCCTCACCGCTCACGGCTCCGAGCTCGACGGGACGGTGACGACGGTCCTGTGGACGGCCTACCCGATCGAGATGACCGCCCCGGACCAGGGACCGTTCCTCCACGAGGCCGAGCACGACCTCCGCCTCGGCGTCGTGGAGGCCACGTCGGCCCTCGTCGAGCTCGACGTGGCGCGCTGGAACCCCGATGTGGCGGACACCCTCCGGGACCTGCGGCGCTCCGCCCGCCAGGGGATCGATGACGACGAGCTGCCGGGTACCTGGCCGCCGCGCGCCCGGCAGGTGCTCGTCCAGGCTCGACAGCTGGCCGGGGTCGTCCAGCTCGCGTCGCAGGACGTGGGGGGTGCGGTGGACAGCCGTGAAGCGGGCGAGCGCGACCGCGTCCTGCGTGAGCTCGCCCGGGTCGTCCGTCGTGCCCGCGTGGCCGCGTACAACGCACACGGGATCCCTCAGTGAGCCTGCTCGTGACGGTCACCGGACGTGACCACCCGGGCGTCACGGCGGGCCTCATGGACGTGCTGAGCACGCACGACGCCGTGGTCGAGGACGTCGAGCAGGTCGTGGTCCACGGCCGGCTCCTGCTGGGCGTCGTGATCTCCGGCGAGGGGACCGGCGTCGCGGTGCGCGCAGCGCTGAGCCAGGCGGCGGCCGCCCTGGACGTGGTCGTCGAGTACACCCCGCTCGAGGACCACGAGCCGTCTTCCGAGGTGCGCCACCACGTCGTCGTGCTCGGCGCCCCGTTGCCGCCGGCTGCTCTGGCCGGGGTGGCTCGCCGGCTGGCGGCCTGCGGCGCCAACATCGAGCGCGTGGTGCGGCTGTCCTCCTGGCCGGCCCAGTCGTTCGAGCTCCTCGTCACCGGCGGCGACACCGCAGTGCTGCGTCACGAGCTGGCCCTCGAGGCCGTGGCCCAACGGGTCGACGTCGCCGTGGAGCGCGCCTCGATCTACCGTCGGGCCAAGCGCCTCGTGGTCATGGACGTCGACTCGACCCTCGTCCAGGGCGAGGTCATCGAGATGCTCGCCGCAGAAGCCGGGTGCCTCGAGGAGGTGGCCCGGGTGACCGCGTCGGCGATGGCCGGAGAGCTCGACTTCGAGGCGTCCCTGCGCGCCCGGGTGAAGCTGTTGGAGGGACTGCCCGTGGAGGCGGTCGACCGCGTGCGCGCCGCAGTGAAGCTCACCCCCGGCGCCCGGACCCTGGTCCGGACCCTCAAGCGACTCGGTTGGACGGTCGGCATCGTCAGCGGTGGCTTCACCGCCGTCACCGACGACCTGCGCGCCGAGCTCGGGCTGGACCACGCCGAGGCCAACGTCCTCGAGGTCGTCGACGGCAAGCTCACCGGACAGGTCCTCGGTGCCGTGGTCGACCGGGCAGCGAAGGCGGCCGCTCTCAAGCGGTTCGCCCGTGAGGAGGACCTGCGGCCCGAGCAGACCGTGGCCATCGGCGACGGTGCGAACGACCTCGACATGCTCGAGGCCGCCGGCCTCGGGATCGCCTTCAACGCCAAGCCGGTCGTCCGGGACGCCGCCGACGCAGCACTGTCCGTACCGTTCCTCGACGCCGTCCTGTTCCTGCTCGGGATCCCCCGCGACGAGATCGAGCAAGCCCTCTGAAGCGGGCTCGGGACATGCTCCCTTCCCTGGCCCCGCACCCGATCAGGTGCACAGGCACCTGATCAGGTGCGGGGCCGCCAACGAGGACACATGCGGTGTCCGCGCGACGGGCGATCAGGGAACGGACAGCGAGCGCACCAAGTCGGCCGCTGGGATCGCGCGGGCCTCGCGCCATCCCTCGCCGGCCCAGAGGTGCAGGGACTGCGCGTCGCCCGACGCTGCGGCGGCTTGCCGGATCGGGCGCGTGACGTGGTGGATCTCCGGGTAGCCGGCAGGGGCGTCAGGATGCTCACGAAGGAAGTCGTTCACGAGCCCCCGGGCCCACTTGCCCGTGAAGGCTCGGGTCAGCGCCGTCGAGGCAAAGCCCCTGTCCCGCAAGGCTTCTCGGTGCGTGGCGTTGGTGCCCGCTTCCGGGCAGAGCAGGAAAGCGGTCCCCAGTACTGCTGCGTCCGCACCCTGCTCCAGGACCCGCGCGACGTCGGAGCGGCTGCCCAGCCCGCCGGCCGCCCACCTCGGCAGGTCTGTGCGTGTGGATGCCAGCAGGGCGGTCAGGGACAGCTGCGTCCCGTCGGTCCAGCCACCGCGATGAGCTCCTGCCTCGACGCCCTGCAGGACCAGGCCGTCGACGTCGCCCGCCTCCTCCGCCTCGTCAGCGGTCGTGACGGTCACGAAGACCTGGGAGCCGCTGCGCCGGAGTTGCTCGATGACGCCTCGAGAAGGCAGGCCGAAGGCGAAGCTGACCACCGGGACGCCCTCGACGACCGACAGCTTCGCGTCCCAGTCGTCGTCGTCCCACCGGGGCTCCCCGGGTTCCACGGGGTAGCGCCCCACGAGGGAGGAGCGGTAGGCAGCGATCGAGGCAGCGTCACCGACCGGCCCGGGAACGAAGAGGTTGACCCCGAAGGGCATCGCGGTCGGGAGCTCGGCGATCTGCTCGGCCAGCGCGCCCGGGGACTGGTAGCCCCCGGCCAGGAACCCGAGACCGCCGGCAGAGCCGACCGCAGCGACCAGCGCCGGGGTCGAAGGCCCACCTGCCATGGGAGCAGCGACGATCACCGACGTGGTGGAGGTGGCGGGCAGCAGTGGGCGGGGCAGCGGTCGTGCGTGGCGACGCAGCCGTGCGAAGCCAGCTCCTCGCGAGCGGAAGCCCTTTCGAGGACCAGCTTCCGCAGCATCGTGACGAACTGCGGATCGGTCCCGACCGTGGCCGCACGCCGGACCGTCATGCCCGGAACGCGGTGGGCCGCCTCGTGGTCGAGGTCGTACACCACCTCGACGTGGTCACTGGTGAAGCCGACCGGGACCAGCACCACCTCCTCGACCCCTTCTGAGTACAGCTTCTCGAGGTGGTCACCGACGTCGGGCTCCAGCCACGGCACCGACGGCGGACCACTGCGGGACTGGAACACCAGGTCCCACTCCCGCTCCCCGGCGATCGCCGCCGCTGCGACCCTCAGGGCATCCACGTAGGCGTTGCCCGTGGGCCCGGCGGACTCGGCCATGACCAGGGGGATCGAGTGGGCCGTGAACACCAGGCGCCCCGGACCCGCAGCCGCGACGTTGCGGCGCATCGGTTCCAGGAACCCCTCCTCCGCGTAGTAGTGCCGGAGCTTCGTCACCACGAGCCCCTCGGGCAGGCCGCGAGCGATGTCCTCGCGGTACTGGCGACAGCCGCTGTAGGACGGGAACGCGGAGGTGACGACGGCGAGCGCGTGCCGACGGCCGTCGCCGGCCATCTGGCCCAGGGTGTCCGCCAGGTAGGGGTGCCAGTTGCGGTTGCCCCAGTAGACGGGCAGCTCGGGGATGGCTTCCTCGAGCGCTTGCCTGAGCGCCCGGCACTGCGCGTTGATCGGGCTCACCCCCCCGAACACGTCGAGGTAGTGGCGACCGACCTCAGCCAGCCGCTCGGGCGGGATGCCGCGACCGCGCGTGACGTTCTCCAGGAACGGCAGGACGTCGTCCGGTCCCTCGGGGCCGCCGAAGCCCACGAGGAGCACGCTGTCGACGGGCGGCGGGTCGAGGGGGCGGTCGTCGATGCTCATCGAGGGATGAGTCTGCCTCCTCGCCAGGGCCCGGTGCATGTCGAGAGCCGCTCAGGTCTCGACGGGCCCATCACTTGCGGCGGAAGGGGTCCGGCCCCGGTGCGGCGAGCTGGGTGCGGGGGCAGCTCGCCAGGCTGAGGTCGGCGTACTGAAGGGCGTCGTCGCAGATGGCCTCGACGGTCCAGCCGCCCTCCAGACCGTGATCGGTGACCGTCACGCGGTAGATCGTGATGTCGTACTTCGAGGGGGTCCCGTACACCGTCCCGATCGTGCCGATGAGCTGAGAGGTCCCCTTGGAGCCGGCCGCACCGTCCCAGGCCTTGTCGTACCGCTGCCACATGCCAGGGCTCGCGCTCCAGACGCCCCCCGCGGCCACGTCACGCTTCTCGAGCGCCTGGAGGACCAGCCGGGCGGACTCGTCCCTGAGCACAGCGGAAGGTCGGATGACGGTCGTCTGGTCAGCCACCGGACCAGTCTGCCAAAAGACCAGCGCACCGGATGTGGTTAGGGTCGCCTCATGCGTGCCATCCAGATCACCGAGTTCGGAGGCCCGGAGGTCCTGAAGCTCGTCGACCTCCCCGATCCCGTCGCGGGCGGTGGCATGGTGCTCGTCGACGTCGACAGCGCGGGCATCAACTACGCAGACACCCACCAGGTCGAGAACTCCTACCTCGCCCCTGCCTCCCTGCCGATGATCCCCGGGGCGGAGGTCGTCGGCCGCCTCGAGGACGGCCGCCGCGTCTCGGCGATGGCGATGGGTGGTGGCTACTGCGAGAAGGCGCTGGTGCACCCGGGGCTGGTCTTCGCCCTGCCGGAGGCGGTGTCGGACGGGGAGGCGCTGTCGCTCATGATCCAGGGGCTCACCGCCTGGCACCTGCTGCGCACCTGCACGCACCTGCAGCCTGGTGAGTCGGTGGTCGTGCACGCCGCTGCCGGAGGGGTCGGAACCCTGGCGATCCAGCTCGCGAAGCACTGGGGGGCCGGGAACGTCATCGCCGTGGCGTCGACGCAGGACAAGCTGCAGCTCGCCAAGGAGCTCGGCGCCGACAACGTGGTCCTCGCCGGTGTCGAGGATCTCAAGGCCGCGCTCGAGAACGCCAACGGCGGCAAGAAGGTGGACATCGTCCTGGAGATGGTCGGTGGTCCGACCTTCGACGCATCCCTCGCCGCGCTGGCCCCGTTCGGGCGGCTCGCGACCTTCGGCATGGCCTCCCGGGTACCTCCCAAGGCGGTGAGCGCGGGCGAGCTCATGTCTCGGAGCCGCGCGGTCATCGGCTTCTGGTTGGCGCACTGCTTCGGGAACCCGGACATGCTGCAGCCGCAGATGCGGGAGCTGCTGAACATGGTCGTTGCCGGCACCTTGAAGCCGCTCGTCGGTGGGACCTACGCCCTCGGCGACGCTGCCCAGGCGCACGAAGCGCTGCGCAGCCGAGGCTCCATCGGCAAGCTCATCCTCGACGTCAGGGCCTGAGCACCTCTGGTCGGCCGATCCGGACGGTCACGCCCGGGCTCCAGAGCACGTGCGGTGCGCCGACTGGCTTCGGGAGCCCAGCCTCGACGACCAGGTCGTCGCTGAGCTCGAGCAGCGTTGCGCGGCGCAGCGGCCACGCCTCGTGCTCGACGGGTGCCCAGGCGGTCCGTCCGCCGTACCAGGTGGAGAACAGCCCCCAGCGCGCCGTCAGGAAGTGCGTCAGCTCATCGGGCTCGACCCGTTCCTCGATCCGGATGCTGATGCGCCCGCCGGCTCCGGCGGAGCCGGGCCACCGGCGTGAGGTCGTGTAGCTGCGCACGTCCCCGTCGCGCACGACGTCCATCCGGGCCCACAGGTAGGGCAGGTGGTAGCTGACCCGAGCAGCCAGCACCGGCAGGAGTCGCGCGGCTTCGAGCGACCGGAAGACCACGCCCCGTCTGCCGCGCTCGTCGACGGCGTACAGCCGAACGTTGGTCTCCGCGAAGCCGGACAGGTAGGGCAGCGGAGGAGTGCCGAGGATCCGCACCCCGCGCATCACGAACGGCACCAGTCCGACCCAGGTCGAACCGCTGATGACGTCGGGGCGGGTGCCCGCGGGCAAGAGCGGAGCCACGAGGGCTGGGTCCATCGGCCAGTGCAGGAACGTCAGGTCGGTCCACCGCTGGTGGAAGACCGCCCGCCCGACGGGTCGGGTCGTGGTTGGGGTGAGCGGCTCGACCGTCATACCGCCAGTGTCAGGCCGTGTCCTCGACCGCCGCCACTCTGGGGCACGGGCAGCTCTCGTCGTGCCAGGCGCGGCGGCAGCCTGCCGGGTAGCTCAGCTCGCGCACGACGCGCGCCGGGTTGCCGGCGACCAGGCAGTCGTCGGGCACGTCCCGCGTCACCACGGCACCGGCTGCGACCAGGACCCGCTTTCCGAGCGTCACGCCAGGAAGGATCATGGCGCGGGCGCCGATCCAGCAGCCGTCACCGATGCGCACGGGAGCCTGCTTGTGGGGCCGCCCCTCGACGCCGTGGCTGTCGCTGTCCATCACGTACACGTCGTTGGCGAAGGCGACGTCGTCGCCGACGACGATCTCCTCCACCGAGATGATGGTCGACCCCACGTTCACGAAGCAGCGGTCGCCGAAGCGCATCCTGCCCCAGCCGCTGATCATCGTGACCCGAGGTCCGGACCAGACCTTGAAGTCGTCGCCGACCTCCAGGTCCGAGGCGTCGATGACGGGCTTGCCGAACACCACAGGACGCGCCCCGCGGGACTTGATGCTGCGCAGCGTCCAGACGCCCCGGGCCTGCTGGCGCAGGACCGCACGCCACCACTGAGCCTCAACGCGCTTGCGCTGCCAGCCGGTCAGCTCCCCCGTCACGGCAGAGAGGCTAACGTCCCTGCGGTGGAGATGCCCCAGTGCTCGGCGAAGGGCTGCCGGAGCAGCGCGACCTCCGCCCTCGTCTGGAACAACCCCAAGGTCCACACGCCTGACCGCGAGAAGCTCTGGCACGCCTGTGACGAGCACCTTCAGCACCTGTCCGAGTTCCTCGACGTGCGCAGCTTCCTGATCCGCGTCGACCCGTGCTGAGCCTCGCCGAGCAGCAGTCGCTGGACCTCCCCGGCATCCCTGCCCTCGTGATGAACATGCACATCACCGGCCTTGCGGTGACCCGCTCCTTGGCCCGTGCGGGCGTCAGCGTCCTGGGGCTGGACAAGGAGACCGGCGGCCTCGGTCAGCACTCGAGGCACCTGGCGGCGCTGGGCCGGGTGCCCGGCCCGTCGGCGGCCCTGCGTGACCACCTGCTCGCTCTGGGCCCGTCGTTCGACGAGCGGCCGGTGCTCTTCGGCTGCAACGACGACTGGGTGCTGGCCCTCGCTGAGCACCGGGAGGCGCTCGAGCCCTTCTACCGCTTTCCCTTCGCCTCCCACGAGGTCGTCCAGCGGGCGCTGTCGAAGACCTCCCTCTACCGCGCCTGCGAGGCGCGGGGCATCGCGATCCCCCGCTCCTGGTACCTCGACGACGCCTCCCCCGAGCAGGTCGCCGCACTCGTCCCGTACCCCTGCGTGCTCAAGCCTGACGACAGCCGCGGCTTCTACGACGCCTTCGCGGCCAAGGTCTTCGTCGTCCACGACGCGTCCGAGTTCCTCGCCCGGTACGAGGAGGCCGCCGCAAGGGGGCTGTCGCTCGTCGCGCAGGAGTGGGTCGAGACGGAGCCCGGTGGCTTCTGGTCCGTGTGCTCCTACGTCTCCCCCGGCGGCACCCCGCGCGGCGTCTTCACCGGGCGCAAGCTGGAGCAGTGGCCACCCGACTTCGGGACCTCCTGCCTCGCCGACGCGCGGTGGGACCCGGCCCTCGCCGCGGCCGGCATCGGCGCGCTGCAGGAGCTCGGCTACTCCGGCATCAGCGAGATCGAGTTCGTGCAGGATGCCGACGGCCGGCACCTGCTCCTGGACGTGAACACCCGACCGTGGAAGTGGATCGGGCTTCCCATCTCCGCCGGCATCGACCTGCCGCTGCTCGCTTATCGCGACGCCATCGGCCAGCCGTTCGAAGCGCCCGAGCAGACGGAGGGCAAGCGCTGGGTCTTCCTGCGCGACTACCTGCCGCTCGTGAAGGCCCGGGCGGCCACCGTCCCAGAGGCAGCGGTCAGCAAGGCTGAGTGGACCGCGCTGCTCGCGGGGACGGCCTCGGACCTCGTGGACGGCGTGCACGACGTCGACGACCCCGAGCCGTCGTACGACGTGCTGTGGTCGGAGCTCTCCGGCGGCACCGGCTACTCCTGCGCCTGCTGATGGACGGCTTCTCCGTGCGCTTCCCGCACGGGCCCGGTCTGCGCGTCGCGGTGAAGGACCTCTTCGACATGGAGGGGATCGTGACGACGGCCGGATCCCCTGCAGTGCAAGGCATTCCGGCCACTACCGATGCGGCTTGCCTCGCTGCTGTGCGCCGGGAGGCGGTCATCGTCGGCCGCACCGTCATGCACGAGCTGGCGTACGGGATCACGGGGATCAACGCCTGGCAGGGCACGCCCACGAACCCGCAGGGCGATCACGTCCCCGGCGGCTCGTCGAGCGGTGCCGCCGTCGTCGTGGCGAACGACGAGGCCGACGTCGCGCTCGGGACCGACACCGGCGGCTCCGTCCGCATCCCCGCCGCCTGCTGCGGGGTCGCCGGCCTCAAGACCACCCACGGCCGCATCTCGCTCGAGGGCGTGTGGCCCCTCGCTCCGACGATGGACACCGTCGGCCCGCTCGCCCGGGATGTCGCCGGCCTGGTGCGAGGCATGCAGCTGCTCGAGCCCGGCTTCGCGGTCGGTCGTCCGGGGAGCATCGGGCGCTACCGGCCCGCCGCCGCCGCAGGGGTCGACGACGCCCTGGACCGCGTGCTCGGGAAGCTCCCTGAGGTGCTTCTCCCTCACTGGGACGAGGCCGACGAAGCGGCCGCGGTGCTGCTGTCGGCGGAGGCCTACGCCAACGACCGGCACCTGCTCGCCACGGGTCGAGTCGGTGACGACGTCGCCGGTCGGCTCCGCGCAGGAGGTGCCCGGTCGACCCGTGACCTGCAGGACGCCCACGCCGCGCGGCGCCGCTGGACGCAGGAGGTGCTCCGGGCCCTCGGGCACGTCGACGTCATCGCCCTGCCCGTGCTCCGCGACGCACCTCCCCCGCGCGACCAGCCGGAGCGCATGTACGGCCTGCGCCTGACCCTGCCGGTGAACCTCGCCGGTCTGCCCGCCGTCGCGCTGCCGCTCCCCCGCCGCGACGGACCGCCGGCCTCGCTGCAGCTCGTCGGACGGCCGGGCTCGGAGGAGATGCTCCTCGCCACCGCCCTGGCGTTGGTCTAGGTGATGCCGGCGCGGGTCCAGCGGGGCATGGGCAGGCTCGCGGGGACGTCCTCCGCGGACGAGGGGTAGGAGACCGACTCGTCGGTCGCCTGGCGCATGCAGCGCACCAGGGGCTCGTGCGCCCCGAGGGGCACGCCGGCGTCGGCGAGAGCTCCCGCGAAGCAGGCCACGAAGCGGTCCCCCAGGTCAGCCATGTCACCGTTCCCCGCGTGCATCCGCAGCACGCCGGAGTGGTCCCCACCCGCAGCGCTGAACAGGGCCGGTCCGCCGCAGACCTCTGCCAGGTACCAGCCCAACCGCGTCACGTGCTCCGGGTTCTGGTCGGCGTGCGAGAACGGGTGGTTCAGCTCGGGGTCGGCGAGGCACCGGGCGTGCAGTGCCTCGGCGACCGACAAGAACACGTCGCCGGTCTCCTCGTACAGGGTGCTCATTCTCGGAAGCCTCCCAGGAAGCGGCGGAAGACCCCGCCCTGGCGCGGCAGCGGCGCCGCGGGCGGGAGAGGCGTCGTCCGCCGGGTGGCGATCGGCTTGTCGTAGTCGGTCCCGGCGATCGCGGCGATCGTCTGCTCGTCGTCGAAGTCCTCGGACCCCTCCAGCTGCGGGACGAACCCGACCAGCATCCCGTTGCGCATCACCTGCGCCTCCAGGCCCAGGGTGCCATCGGTGTCCCAGACCGCGTTCCGCCCGTCGCGCAGCTGCACCCTGACCCCGAAGACGTAGGTCGACGCTCGCTCGACGTGCGCGTCGATGCCCTGCTCGCGCAGACGGTCGACAACCTTGAGCGCTCTCTTCTCGTCCATGGTCCCTAACCTAGATTGAGGCGATGCGATTCGGTTACTGGATGCCCATCTTCGGCGGCTGGCTCCGCAACGTCCCTGACGAGGGGATGAGCATCGACTGGGCCTACGTCAGGGCGCTGGCGATCGAGAGCGAGCAGCACGGCTTCGACCTCACCCTCATCGCCGAGCTGAACCTCAACGACATCAAGGGCCACCGCGCTCCGAGCCTCGACGCCTGGACGTTGGCGCCGGCCGTCGCTGCGGTCACCGAGCGCCTGGAGCTGATGCTCGCCGTCCGTCCGAACTACCACTCGCCGAGTCTCACCGCCAAGGCTGTGAGCACGCTGGACACCATCGCTCCCGGCCGGGTGAGCCTCAACGTCGTCAGCTCCTGGTGGAAGGACGAGGCGACCCAGTACGGCGCGCCGTTCGACGTCCACGACGCCCGCTACGCACGGACCGACGAGTGGCTGGACGTGTTCCGCCGGCTGCTCACGGAAGACACCGTCACCCATCACGGGGACCTGTACGACCTCGAGGGGTGCATCCTGGAGCCCAAGCCGGCGACGATGCCCACGGTCTACATGGGTGGGGAGTCGCCGCGGGCCAAAGAGGTGATCAGCCAGCGCGGCTCCGCCTACGTGATGCACGGCGACGCGCCGGACGTGATCGCTGCGAAGGTGGCGGACATGCGCAGTCGAGCCGAGCGACCGTTCCAGTTCGGCGTCTCGGGCTACGTCATCGTCCGGGACACGCAGGAGGAGGCTGAGGCCGAGCTGGCTCGCGTGCTCGACGTGCAGAGCAGCCCGGAGGCCTATGCGAGCTACCAGGACTTCGTCACCGGCACCGAGCTCGAGTCGCAGGTGTCGTTGGAGGAGTACTCCGTCAGCAACCGCGGTCTGCGAGCCGGGCTCGTCGGGACACCGGACCAGGTGATGGCTCGGCTTCGCGACTACGAGGCAGCCGGCGTCGACCTGATGCTGCTGCAGTTCTCCCCGCAGCGGGAGGAGATGGCCCGCTTCGGACGCGACGTCATCCGCCAGATGCGGGGCTGACGTGCGTCGGGGTCTGTGGGTCGTCGTGTTCGTGGCGGAAGCGGTCGTCAAGAGCGCCCAGCTCAGCCACGTCCTGGGGGCCGTGGCTCTGGCGCTGCTGTTCACTGTGCTGGTGATCACTGAGGAGCGGGCATGACCGAACGGCGCATCGACCAGCAGTCCGGGGACCTCAACCTGCACACCGGACGTGCCGGAGCCGCCAGCAAGGTCGGTCACGACCTGACGATCCGCGTCGCGAGCTGGTCCGCGGTCGCCGAGGTCGAGGGCGCGTCCGTGGCCCGGGTGCGGCTCGTCGCGCTGCTGAGCTCGCTCGAGGTGGTCCGCGGCGAGGGTGGCGTCAAGCCGCTCAGCGACAAGGACAAGGCCACGGTGCTGAAGTCCGCCGCAGAGACCCTGCACGCGAAGGAGCACCCGGAGGTGGTGTTCGAGTGCGGCCCGGTGCCGACCTCCCCGGGCGAGTCCACGGTGGCAGGGACCGTCACGGTCGCCGGCACCACCCAGCCCATCGACCTGACCGTCGTCATACAGGAGGTGGGCGGCGCGCTGCGGTTCCAGGTCCGCGGCGAGGTCGTGCAGACCGCCTTCGGCATCAAGCCCTACAGCGGGCTCCTGGGTGCGCTCAAGGTCCGTGACATGGTCGAGGTGAGAGCCGAACTCAGGGTCGCGACGAGCTGATCCGAGGCGACACCCGCCGGAAACAGCGAGGTAACCCGGAGCCGTCAGGGTGACCGGGTGGACGAGCTGCCGCTCCGTGGCTTCACGGTGTGTGTCAGCTCTCCGGTGAGCGGCGCAGCGCTGAAGGACAGCGGTGCGCGGGTGGCTCTTGCTCCGACCTCACAGGACCTCCGGGGCACCCGGCGGGTCATCGACCAGGTGATCACGTCCCAGATCGACTGCATGGCCCTGGCGTCTCGAGGGCTGATGACGGGGCTTATCACCAGCGCGGGCTCAGACGCGCGTCTCGAGGCGTTCGTCACTGCCCTGCGCGACGACGTCCTCGTGGTCTGCACCGAGTCTCAGGTCGAGCAGCTCATGATGCTCGGCATCCCCACCGTCGTGGCTGCACCGGCGGACCTCGTCGCGACCGTCCTCCGCGAGCTGCCCGCAAGGCGTACGTTCGCCGTCCGTGCGGCCGTGCACGAGCTGGAGCTGCGCGGCCACAGCGTGCTGGTGGACGGCAGGACCGTGCAGCTCACCGGTCGCCAGGCCGGCGTCCTGTCGGCACTCATCGCGAGCGGCGGACGCGTGCTGTCACGGGCGGAGCTGCTCAAGCGGGCGTGGCGCGACGAGCCTGCCGATGAGCACGCGGTCGAGATGACCGTGGCCCGGCTGCGCACGGCGTTGGGCCCGGCAGGGACCGTGGTGCAGACCGTCGTGAAGCGCGGCTACCGGCTGGCCGCACCCGTTCAGTGACCGCGGGAGACCCACTCGTCGTAGGCGGAGGCCTCGGCGCCGATGGTCGTGTCGTCACCGTGCCCGGTGTGCACGACCGTCTCGCCAGGAAGGGAGAGCAGCTTCTCGCGGATGGAGTCGAGGATCGTGGGGAAGTCGCTGTACGACCGACCCGTCGCCCCCGGCCCTCCGTGGAAGAGGGTGTCGCCGCTGAAGACGACGCCATCGCCGACGAGGCACACCCCGCCCGGGGAGTGGCCCGGGGTGTGCACGACCCGCAGCTGCGCACCTGCCACGGTGATGGTCTCGCCATCCGTCAGGTCCCCGTCCGGTGCCCGGTCGTGGACCGCGTCCCAGAGCATCCGGTCGTCGGGGTGCAGCAGGATCGGGGCGTCGACCTCTTGGGAGAGCTCGAGCGCCACGTTGATGTGGTCGTTGTGCGCATGGGTGCAGAGGATCGCCTTGACGGGCCGCCCGCCGACCGCGTTGGCGATGGCAGCAGCGTCGTGGGCAGCGTCGATCACGACGACCTCGTCCTCGTCACCGAAGAGCCAGACGTTGTTGTCGACGTCCCAGGTGCCGCCGTCCAGGCGGAACTGCCCACTCGTGACGACCTTCTCGGCCTGGGCGGTCACAGGACGACCACCGAGCGCAGCACCTCGCCGCGCTCCATCTTGTGGAAGGCCTCCTCGACGCCGTCCAGCCCCACGCGCTCGCTGACGAACCTGTCGAGCGGGAACCGGTTCTGCTGCCACAGGTCGATGAGCAGCGGGAAGTCCCGCTCCGGCAGGCAGTCTCCGTACCAGCTGGACTTGACCGCGCCACCGTGACCGAAGACCTCGATCAGCGGGATCTCGAGCACCATCGTCGGGTTCGGCACGCCGACCAGCACCACCGTCCCCGCGAGGTCCCGGGCGTCGAACGCCTGCCGGAAGGTCTCGGGCCGACCCACCGCCTCGATGACGACGTCCGGGCCGAACCCACCCGTTAGGTCGCGCAGGCCCTGGACGACATCGCCGTTGGCGTTGAACGTGTCCGTGGCACCGAACTCCTTGGCCCACTGCAGCTTGCGGTCATCGAGGTCGACGGCGATGACCTGCCTCGCCCCGGCGTAGAGGGCGCCGGCGATGGCTGCGTTCCCCACTCCCCCGCAGCCGATCACCGCGACGGTGTCGCCTTTCTGGACCGGAGCGGTGTTCACGGCCGCGCCGAAGCCGGCCATGACACCGCAGCCGAGCAGGCCTGCCGCGGCGGGGTCGACCGTCGGGACCTTGGTGCACTGGCCGGCAGCGACGAGGGTCTTCTCGGCGAAGGCCCCGATGCCCAGGGCCGGGCTGAGGGCCGTGCCGTCCTTGCGCGTCATCTTCTGGGTCGCGTTGTGCGTCGCGAAGCAGTACCAGGGCCGTCCCCGCTTGCAGGCGCGGCACTGCCCGCAGACGGCACGCCAGTTGAGGACGACGAAGTCACCGGGCTGGACATGGGTCACGCCCTCACCGACCGACTCCACGACGCCTGCTGCTTCGTGGCCCAGGAGGAAGGGGAAGTCGTCGTTGATCCCGCCCTCGCGGTAGTGCAGATCGGTGTGGCAGACGCCGCAGGCCTGCACGGCGACCAGCGCCTCGCCCGGCCCCGGATCGGGGACCAGGACCGTCTCGATCCCGACGGGCGCGCCCTTGCTGAGAGCGACGACGGCGCGGACTTCGTGGACCACACGTACCTCCGAGGTGAGCTGGTGGCTCGAACCTATGCCCGGGCCTGACGAGCGTGCGACCGGAGGGCGCTCAATCGGTAGCGTCCAGCCCATGAGCTCTCTCGGCGACGACCTGCGCGCCTTCATCGACGTCTCCCCGACGCCCTTCCACGCCGTCGCCGAGATGACCAGGAGGCTGTCTGCAGCTGGGTTCACCGAGCTGGACGAGACGGCTCGCTGGGTGTTGCGGCCCGGCGGGACGCACTACGTCGTCCGGGACGGCGGCAGCCTGGTCGCCTTCCGCATCGGCTCTGCGCCGTTGGCTGACGCTGGCTCGCGGCTGGTCGGGACGCACACCGACTCCCCGACGTTCAAGGTCCGACCGCGTTCGGACCTGAACCGGGCCGGCTACCGCCTGGTCGGTGTGGAGCCCTACGGCGGGATGCTCGCGCACACCTGGATGGACCGCGACCTCACTGCGGCCGGCCGGGTCGCGCTGGCTGATGGGTCGATGCAGCTCGTGCGCCTTCCCGGGAGCCGGCTTCGGCTGCCGTCTCTCGCCATCCACCTGGACCGCTCGGTGCGGGACGGTCTCACGCTCGACCCGCAGCGCCAGCTGGTACCCGTCCTCGGCCTGGACTCCGAGCCGTCGCTGGTCGAGGTCCTCGCCGATGTCCTCGGGGTCCACGCGTCCGACGTGGTCAGCTCCGACCTCGTCCTCACCGACACCCAGCCCGCAGGGTCCACAGGCACCGACTGGATCGCTGCTCCGCGGCTCGACAACCTCAGCTCCTGCCACAGCGCGACCCACGCGCTCATCGACGCCACCCCCGCGGCGCACACCGCGGTGTTCGTGGCCAACGATCACGAGGAGGTCGGCAGCGGCTCGGCGGAAGGCGCGAGCGGGTCGTTCCTCGAGGACGTCCTCACCCGGCTCGTAGCCGCGACGGGTGACACCGACCTGCAGTCGCGGCACATCGCCGCGGCTCGGTCCAGGATGCTGTCGGCCGACATGGCGCACGCGATCCACCCCAACTACGCCGACCGGCACGAGCCGTCGCACACGCCGTTGCTCGGGTCGGGTCCAGTCCTCAAGAGCAACGCGAACCAGCGCTACGCCACCGATGCGGGCACGGCCGCCTGGTTCAAGGGCCGATGCGCGTCGGTGGGGGTGCCGGTGCAGGACTTCGTGACTCGTGCCGACCTGCCGTGCGGCTCGACCATCGGACCGCTGACGGCGACCCGGCTCGGCATCGCCACGGCCGACGTCGGCAACCCGATGCTGGCGATGCACTCGT
>JAODNB010000090.1 GCA_025464795.1 Frankiales bacterium | reverse complement strand
TTCTTCGCCAGGCACCACCTGCCGTAGACAGGGCAGAATGAGGGCATGGCCGAGTCAGAGCTGTCCGCGAAGGAGCTGAACGACCAGCTCCTCTACACCACCTACGCCGTCTTTCGAGCGGTCACGCCCTTGCCGGAGGACCGCTCCGGGATCGCCGCAGAAGCACAGGGCCTGCTCGACGAGGTGCTCGAGAAGGACGTCTACACCCGCGGGACGTACGACGTGAGCGGCTACAAGGCGGACGCGGACCTGCTGATCTGGTGGACCTGCCCCGATCCGGACGTGCTGCAGGACGCCTACAGCCGCTTCCGCACGACCGGCTTCGGGAGGCACCTGGAGCCCGTGTGGTCGAGCGTCGGGCTGCACCGCCCGGCCGAGTTCAACCGCAACCACATCCCGGCGTACGTGCGCCGGGAGGACCCGAAGAAGTACGTCTGCGTCTACCCGTTCAACCGCTCGCTCGAGTGGTACCTGCTGCCCGACTTCGAGCGCCGCGGGATGCTCGCGGAGCACGGCATGGCCGGTCGCGAGTTCGAGGACGTCCGGGCCAACACGGTCGCGGCGTTCGGGCTCGGGGACTACGAGTGGCTGCTGGCCTTCGAGGCCGACGAGCTGCACCGCATCGTCGACTGCCTGCGACACCTGCGGGCCTCACGTGCACGGCTGCACACCAAGCTCGAGACGCCGTTCTTCACCGGTCCCCGCAAGCCGCTCAGCGAGATCATCGCGAGCCTGCCCTAGACGTCCCCGCCCGCCTGGCCGACCTCGCGCGGCACGGTGAACCAGACGCTCTTGGCGAAGCCGTGGTCTGCAGGCCGGCTGCCCCAGGAGCGCGACAGCTGGTCGACCAGCCCCACGCCGCGCCCGGTAGCCGCGGACGGGCTGTTCTGGCGCTGCCGGGGCGGCACCTCGGAGCGGTCCAGGACCTCGACGCAGATGTCGTCGTCGTCCGCGGAGATGATCACCGCATAGGCGGTACGGGCGTGCAGCACTGCGTTCGTGGCCAGCTCGGAGACCAGCAGGGCGACGACCTCCACGGCGTCGTCGAGGCCCCAGTCGCCGAGCACGCCCCTCACGAAGCGGCGAGCCTCACCCACGCTCGAGGGTTCCGCAGACAGGTCGAGCCGCTGCGGCACGCCAGTTGCCACGTTCCCCCTTCATGGTCGATTCGCCCGATACTGCCCATTTCGGGCGACCTCACTCCTGCGGGGCGAGCCGTACGCTCACGGAGTTGATGCAGTATCGGTCACCCGTGGGCGTCTGCGGGGCGTCGTCGAAGACGTGCCCGAGGTGACTGCCGCAAGAACCGCATCGGACCTCCACGCGACGCATCCCGAAGGAGCTGTCCTCCAGCAGCTCGACGTTGTCCTTGCTCGTCGGCTCGTAGAAGGCCGGCCACCCGCAGTGCGAGTCGAACTTCGCCTCCGACGTGAACAGCTCGGCGTCGCAGGCGCGGCACGAGTACACGCCCTTGGTCTTGGTGTCGTTGTACTCACCCGTCCAGGCCCGCTCGGTGCCCTGGCGGCGAAGGACCTCGAACTCCTGAGGGGTCAGCTGCTGCTTCCACTCCTCCTCGGTCTTCACGACCTTGTACTCGCGGGTGCTGTCCATGGTTCGTCCCCTTCGCAGTCTGAGTCTCACCCCCTGTCTAGCGAACCACGCAGCCGGTCTGTTCCTCAGCTAGCGTTCGGCCATGGCCAGCCCGTTCCTCGAGATCGCCGTGGACACCCCCACGGGTGAGCGCATCATCAAGGTGAGCAACCCCGAGAAGACCTACTTCAGCGGGCTCCCGGAGGGGCGCGGTCGCAAGCTCGACCTGGTGGAGTACTACCTCGCGGTCGGGGACGGGATCGTCCGGGCCCTGCGCGAGCGGCCGACGGTGCTGAAGCGGCACCCCGGCGGTGCCGAGACGGAGGCGATCTACCAGAAGCGGCTGCCCGACCACGCTCCCGAGTGGGTCGAGGGCGTGACCGTCAGCTTCCCCTCAGGCCGGACTGCCCGCGAGCTCTGCCCCGTCGACGTCGCTCACGTCGCCTGGGCCGCCACCCAGGGAACGCTGGACTTCCACCCCTGGCCCTCCCGGCGCGCCGACACCGAGTCGCCCGACGAGCTGCGCATCGACCTCGACCCGATGCCGGGCACCGACTGGGACGATGTCGTCGAGGTGGCGCTGGAGGTGAAGGCGTTCTTCGACGGGCTCGGGTTCGTGACGTTCCCCAAGACCTCCGGCAGCAAGGGGATCCACGTCTACCTGCGGATCGCGCCGTCGTGGACGTTCACCGAGGTGAGGCACGCGACGGTTGCCGTCGCTCGGGAGATCGAGCGACGTCGGCCCGAGCTCGCCACCGCCCGCTGGTGGCGGGAGGAGCGAGGGGAGCGGGTCTTCCTCGACTACAACCGGATGGCGCGTGACCAGACGATCGCGTCCGCGTACTCGGTGCGAGCGTCCAAGAACGCGTATGTGTCAGCGCCGCTGCTCTGGTCCGAGGTCCCGACAGCCCGCGTCGAGGACTTCGACATCTGGACCATGCGGGACCGCTTCGCCGAGCTGGGCGACGTGCACGCGACGATCGATGACGTGTCCCACGACATCACGCCGCTGCTGGAGCTGTACGCCGGCCAGGGCGAGGGCGAGGCTCCGTTCCCGCCGCAGTTCGCCAAGCAGGAGGGCGAGCCGCTGCGCGTGCAGCCGTCCCGCAAGCGCCGCCAGCGGGGCGACCCCCCGGACCCCAACTACCCCGCCGGCTGACGGTCTCGCACTTCCGTCAGGCTGTGGGGCGGGTCAGTGCTGGCGCATCAGGCCTTCCTGCATGACGGTCACGGCGAGCTGGCCGTCCCGGGTGAACATCTCGCCGTGCGCCAGTCCGCGGGCGCCGCGGGTGCTGGGGGAGTCCGTGCTGT
>JAODNB010000086.1 GCA_025464795.1 Frankiales bacterium | reverse complement strand
TCTCGTCGAAGACGACCTCCTCAGCGGAGATCTGCGTGCTGCCTCTCGCCGTCCGGGGCTCGGTGTAGGTCTCGGCGATGAGAGTCGTCACCGCCATGGCCCCGGCGCTCGCGCCGACGTAGACCAGCTCCAGCGAGGGAAGCAGCTCAGCCACTCCCGACTCCGTCAGCCAGTAGCTGAGGAACAGCGGGTCGCCGCCCCACACGAGCAGCGCATCCGTCGCCTCCAGGATCGAGACCCAGACCGCACGGTCGATGCTGGGAAGCACAGACAGTTCCAACAGCCCGACGGACTTCCAACCGAGGTTGGCGAAGCGGGCGTTCACCTCCCCGCGGACCAGCTTGCCGGCCATCTCCGGGCCCACGTCGAAGGGGTAGATCCCGGTGGCGACGATCAGCGCGCTCGACTCGGCGATCGGCTTGCCCAAGAGGTCGACCAGGGCCGCCTCGATGGTTGCGTTCGTGACGCCCGACGAAGTGAGGAGAAGCTTCATGGGGCCACTCTCTCAAGCAGCAGCGGCGTTCGGGCACGAGGGCGCCCCCCCGGCGGGGAGCATCCCGGCCAGCTTGACGAAAGTGGCAGCATGGAGGGGTGTACGACGACCTCCTGGCCCTGGTCTCCCTCGGGGAGGTCGCTGTCCTCACCGGCGCGGGGCTGAGCACCGAGTCGGGCATCCCGGACTACCGCGGCCCGACCGGGGCAGCTCGGCCCGCGACTCCCATGACATACCAGGCGTTCACGGGTTCTGCGCAGGCGCGGCAGCGGTACTGGGCCCGTTCCCACCTCGGCTGGCGCTTCATCGCCGGCGCCAAGCCCAACGACGGCCACCGGGCGGTGGCCGACCTGCAGGGCCAGGGCCTTCTCAGCGGGATCATCACGCAGAACGTGGACGGCCTTCATCAGGCGGGGGGCGCCCGGAGCGTCGTCGAGCTGCACGGGGCCTTGGACCGGGTGGTCTGCCTGCAGTGCGGCGATCTCACGGCCCGCGAGTCCCTCGACAGCAGGCTCGCGGAGGCCAACCTCTCCTTCGTACGAGGCTCGGTCCCCCTCAAGCCGGACGGCGACGTGGACCTCGACGACGTGACCGGGTTCCAGGTCGTCGACTGCCTGGTCTGCGGCGGGCTGCTGAAGCCGGATGTCGTCTTCTTCGGGGAGACGGTGCCCCGTGACCGCGTCGACCGCAGCTTCTCCCTCGTCTCCGGTTCGCGGGCCTTGCTCGTGCTCGGGTCCTCGCTCAAGGTCATGTCCGGGTACCGGTTCGTGCTGCATGCCGCCAAGCTGGGTATCCCCATCGCCATCGTGAACCAGGGGCCGACCCGCGGTGACGCGCACGCGACCTTCCGGGTGGACGCGCCACTGGGCAGCGTGCTGCCGGTGCTCTCGCGCCAGGTGCAAGCCAGGATGGCCGGATGATCCGCGTCGTGTTCGTCTGCACCGGCAACATCTGCCGGAGCCCGTCGGCAGAGGCCGTCCTTCGCCACCTGGTGGAGCAAGCCGGTCTCAGCCACGCGATCGACGTCAGCAGTGCGGGCACGGGAGGCTGGCACGCCGGGGACGACGCCGACCACCGGTCGCTCAAGGCGCTGCGCGCGCGAGGCTACGAGCTGCAGCACGCCGCCCGGCAGTTCCGTCCCGACTGGTTCGACCGGTACGACCTGGTCGTCGCTCTGGACCGCAGCCACCAGGCAGACCTCCGGGCCATGCGCCCGGGAGCAGAGGTGCACCTGCTGCGCGAGTGGGATCCCGAGGGACCGGGCGACGTTCCGGACCCGTACTACGGCGGGACCGAGGACTTCGAGGAGGTCCTCGACATGGTGGAGCGCTCCTGCGAGGGAGTGCTGGAGGAGCTCCGTGGACGTCTGGACGAAGCAGCGGGCTGACGCTCCGCTGGGCGCCTTCGTGGCCGAGGCCGCCGGTCTGGACTGGATCCGGGTGGTCGGCGGACCGCCCGTGCCTCGGGTCCTCGAGGTCACGGCGACCTCGTTGCAGATGGACAAGGTCGAGGCGGGCCAGCCCACGCTCGCTGTGGCGGAGGACTTCGGTCGGCGGCTCGCCGTGTTGCACCGCACCTCCGCATCTGAGTACGGCGCTCCCTGGACGGGGTTCATCGGCCCGGTGGAGGACCTGCTCTCCATGGACAACGCCGCCTCGCCGACCTGGGCCGACCACTTCCGCGACCGGCGGGTCGCCCCAGCCCTGGAGCTCGCCGTCGCCCGCGACACCATCGCGAGCAAGGACGCCGCTGACATCCGCCTGGTCATGGAACGCCTCGACACGCTCGTGCCCGAGGAGGGACCCGTCCGGCTGCACGGGGACCTGTGGTCCGGCAACGTCCTCTGGGCAGACGACGCGGCGTGGCTCGTCGACCCTGCGGCCCACGGCGGCCACCGGGAGACTGACCTCGCCATGCTGGCCCTGTTCGGCCTTCCCTTCCTCGACCAGGTGCTGGCGGCGTACGACGACGCGTACCCGCTCGCCGACGGGTGGCGCGAGCGAGTCGCCGTGCACCAGCTGTGGCCGCTGCTCGTCCATGCGGCCCTGTTCGGATCGTCCTACGGGGCTCGAGCCGGACGGGCTGCCCGCTCCGTCCTCTAGCGCGTCGTAGGGTCCGGGGATGGATCTCCAGCTGGCCGACAAGGTCTTCCTCGTCACCGGAGGGACCAGGGGCCTGGGCTTCGCCACCGCGCAGGCGCTGGTGGCTGAGGGCGCCGAGGTCGTGATCGCGTCGCGCTCGCAGGAGTCGGTGAGCTCTGCTGCGCGGTCCCTGGGGTGCACGGGCGTCGCGGCCGATCTGGGCGAGCCGTCCAGCGCCGACCGGCTCGTCGCTGCGACCGTCGAGGCGCACGGCCGGATCGACGGTGCCCTCATCAGCGTCGGTGGTCCGCCTGCCGGTGAAGCGCTCGGCCTCACGGACGAGCAGTGGCAAGCGGCGTTCGACTCCGTGTTCCTCGGTGCGGTGCGGCTGTGTCGTGCGGTCGTGGCCGCCCTGCCGTCCGAAGGAGGGTCGCTGGCCCTCGTGCTGTCGACCAGCGTGAAGTCGCCGATCGGCGGCCTCGCAGCCAGCAACGGCCTGCGACCCGGTCTCGGGATGCTGGCCAAGACGATGGCCGACGAGCTCGGCCCGCGAGGCATCCGCGTCAACGGCCTGATGCCGGGGCGCGTCGCGACTGACCGCCTGAAGGAGCTCGACGGGCCGGATCCGCTGGTCCGCAGCGACAGGGAGCAGAGCATCCCGCTGCGGCGCTACGGGGATCCCGCCGAGTTCGGCCGGGTCGCGGCGTTCCTGCTCTCCCCCGCGGCCTCCTACGTCACGGGGGCGATGGTCCCCGTCGATGGCGGCGCGTTGCGGGCCCTCTGAGGGGTAAGAGCCCGTCATGACCCCTGACCTGCCCGAGGGCACCGATATCGCTGCGGACCCGGCTGACGCCGACGAGACGAGGGCCCCTCTGACCACGGACCCCGACCAGAAGTCGGACGACCTCGATCCGAACGAGGGCGAGGGCGGCGCGGGATAACCGCTTGCGGCCACTGGTACGACGGGGGGCATGGACATCTCCCTGGTCTGCGATCGGCCGGCGCTCGAGGCCTTCCACGCCATCGAGTCGGCCGCCCACGACCACGACTACGTAGCGCTGCCGGCCGACCCGATCGCGGAGCTCGTGCCCGCCATCGGCGGCGAGGAGATCGCCGGCGAGCTGACGCTGCTGTACCTGGGGGTGCGGGACGGCGAACCGCTGGGGATCCTCGCGTTGCGGCTGCCGACGCGCGACAACCTGATCACCGCCAACGTCGACCTCAGCGTCCATCCCTCTTACCGCAGGCAGGGCGTCGCCACCGAGCTCCTCGACTTCGGTGTCGCAGAGATCAGGCGCCGCGCTCGCCGTCGCATCTTCATGGAAGTGCCTTCACGCGGCGACGGCACCGAGCCGCAGGCCGCCCGCCTCCTACGTCGGGTCGGTGCGAAGCCTGTCCTGGACGAGTACCGGAGGCTCTTGGACCTCTCGGCACGTCCACCAGGGGCTCCGCTGGACCCGCCGGACGGGTATCGCGTCGTGCAGTGGGTCGACCGCTGCCCTGACGACCTGGTGGACGGCGTGGCCTACCTCGTCGGCCGGATGTCCACCGATGCGCCCCTGGGCGACATGGACTACGAGCCGGAGGTGTGGGACGCGGACCGCTACCGCGCCAAGGAGGCCTCCGCTCAGTCCCGCGACCGCATGCGCGTGGCGACCGCGGTGGTGCACACGAAATCAGGTCATGTCGTAGGGGTCACCGACATCGGTGTGGCCCGCTCCCGACCGGAGATCTCCTACCAGTGGGACACCATCGTCGAGACCAGCCACCGCGGTCAGCGACTGGGCATGGTGCTGAAGAGCTGGAACCACCACTACTTGGTGGAAATGGCGCCGGGTGTCCGGTTCCTGAACACCTGGAACGCGTCCAGCAACCGCTTCATGATCGCCGTGAACGACGCGCTGGGCTTCGAGATCGTTGACCGCTGGACCGAGTACCAGCTCGATCTCTAACCACACGGCGCGGGCACGTTTTTGTACGAAGCCGTGTTGTGGTCCACCATGGTCACGTGAAGATCACGTGAACCCCCCCAGGATGCTGTGCCATGGCGAGCTCGTCGTCGTGGAGACGGAGGACGAGCTGCACCTCGGCATGGCCGAGGTCCTCGGTGACGTCCTCGTGCTGCGCAGCGGATATGTCGGTCGCCCGCTGCTCGTTCCGCTCGAAGAGGTGGAGAGCGTCGTGCCCGCGAGCACGCACCCGGACGTCGACGAGACCTACCCCTTCGTGCCCTAGACGGGCTCGACGAAGTCGATCTCCTGCCCGCGGAACTGGGTGCGGTAGAGCTCCGCGAACAGGCCGTCGACAGCCAGCAGCTGGTCGTGAGTTCCCTGCTCGACGATCCGGCCGTCCTCGATCACGAGGATCTGGTCGGCGTCGCGAACGGTGGAGAGCCGGTGCGCGATGACCAGTGAGGTGCGCCCCTCGAGAGCGGTGGACAGCGCCCGCTGGACGGCGGCTTCCGACTCCGAGTCCAGGTGAGCGGTGGCCTCGTCGAGGACCACGACACCAGGAGCCTTCAGCAGCAGCCGGGCGATCGCCATCCGCTGCTTCTCCCCGCCGGACAGACGGTACCCGCGGTCGCCGACCACCGTGTCGAGACCGTCGGGCAGCGAGCGGACCAGGGGGCCGACCTGGGCCCGCTCCAGCGCCTCCCACAGCTCCTCGTCCGTCGCCGCCGGGGCCGCGTAGGCCAAGTTGGCACGGATCGAGTCGTGGAACATGTGCGCGTCCTGCGTCACGACACCGACGACGTCCCGCAGGGACTGCAGCGTCACGTCCCGCACGTCCCGTCCACCGATGCGGACGGAGCCCTCTTGCACGTCGTACATGCGCGTGACGAGCTGGCTGATCGTCGTCTTGCCGGCACCGGAAGGGCCGACGAGAGCGGTCAGCGACCCCGGCTCGGCGTGGAAGCTGATGCCGTGCAGCACCTGCTGCGGCTCGGTGTTGTCCAGCACGGCGACCGACTCGAGCGAGGCCAGGGACACCTCCTCGGCGCGCGGGTAGCGGAAGCGCACGTCGTCGAAGTCGATGGCGAGCGCCTGCTTCGGAAGGTCAACGGCATCGGGCGAGTCCGCCACCATCGGCTTCAGGTCGAGCACCTCGAAGACGCGCTCGAACGACACGAGCGCGGTCATGACGTCGACCCGCACGTTGGACAGCGCGGTGAGCGGCCCGTACAGGCGCGTCAGGTAGGACGACAGCGCGATGAGGGTGCCGACCGAGAAGGAGCCCTCTGCGGCGAGCGTCCCGCCCACCCCGTAGACCAGGGCGGTGGCCAGCGAGGCCACGAGCGTCAGCGAGACGAAGAAGATCCGCCCCAGCATGGCCGAGGTGATCCCGATGTCGCGGACCCGACCTGCCTTCTCGCGGAAGTCCCCGTCCTCGACCTCGGGCCGGCCGAACAGCTTCACGAGCAGCGCACCGGAGACGTTGAAGCGCTCGGTCATGGTGGTGTTCATCTGCGCGTTCAGCGCGTAGCTCTCGCGCGTCATCTCCTGCAGCTTCGTGCCGAGCAGCCTCGCCGGCACGATGAACACCGGCAGCAGCACCAGGGCGAGCAAGGTGATCTGCCACGACAGGAACAGCATCGCGACGAGGGTCGTGACGACGCCGATGGCGTTGCTGACGACGTTGGACAGGGTGCCTGTGAAGGCCTGCTGGGCACCGAGCACGTCGTTGTTGAGGCGCGAGATCAGGGCGCCGGTCTGGGTGCGGGTGAAGAAGGCGATGGGCTGGCGCTGCACGTGCGCGTACACCTGCGAGCGCATGTCGTAGATGAGGCCCTCCCCGATGCGCGCGGAGTACCAGCGCTGCGCCAGGCCGAGGACGGCGTCGAACAGTGCGAGACCCAGCAGCAGCAGCGCCATCGCCAGCACGACATCGGTGTGGCCGGTCGCCGGCGGGTTCTTGCCGATGCCCTTGTCGATGATGTGCCGGAAGATGAGCGGGTTCGCGACGGCGACCAGTGCATCGACCACGATCAGGACGAGGAAGACCGTGAGGTCGCGCTTGTACGGCGAGGCGAAGCGCCCGATGCGACGGACCGTCCCCGGCGCGAGCTTCTTGCCGACGACCGACGGGTCGCGCGAGAACGACCGCATCATCTGCATGGGACCAGCCGGTCCCATCGGTCCTGACATGCAGCGCCTCCTGAGCTAGAAGGCGCTGATTCCGGTCAGTGCTCGCCCGATGATGAGCTTCTGGATCTGTGAGGTGCCCTCGTACAGAGTCGTAACGCGCGCATCGCGCAGGTACTTCCCGGCCGGGTACTCATCGATGTACCCGTATCCACCGTGCGCCTGGACGCAGCTGTTCGCCGCCCGGACAGAGGCCTCCGAGGCGTAGTACTTGGCCTTGGAGGCAGCGAGGGAGTAGTCCTCGCCTCGGGTCTTCAGATCGGCCACGCGCCACGTCAGCAGGCGCGCGCAGTCGACCTCCACTGCGGTGTCCGCAATGAGCTCCTGGACGAGCTGGTGGCCGGCAATGACCTTGCCGAACTGGGTCCGCTGGGTGGTGTAGGCCACCATGGTGTCGAGCGCAGCCTGCGCGAGGCCGGTGCAGGAGGCGCCCAGGGACATCCGACCGTCGTTGAGCGCCGTGAGGGCGACGCGGATGCCCTTGCCCTCCTCGCCCCCCAGCAGAGCACCAGCCGGGACGCGCACGTCCCGCAGGACCAGCTCGGCGGTGTCGCAGGACCGCAGGCCGAGCTTGCCGTGGATCTTGCGGGCCTCGAACCCGGGAGTGTCGTTCGGCACCAGGAAGGCGGACACTCCTCGGGCGCCAGGCCCACCCGTACGTGCCATGAACAGGGTGACGCCGGCGATGGTCCCGTTGGTGATGAAGATCTTCGTCCCGTTGAGGACGTAGGAGCCGTCCGGCTGCTTCACGGCTGTCGCCTGCAGGTCGGCTGGGTTCGAGCCGTAGTCGGGCTCGGTGAGCCCGAAGCACCCCAGGACCTCGCCGGTCGCCATGCGGGGCAGCCACTCGTCCTTCTGCTCCTGCGTGCCCCAGCGGTCGATCGAACCGGCGACCAGGCCCAGGTGGACGCTGACGATGGAGCGGACGTTCGCGTCCCCGCGGCCGAGCTCCTCGATGAACAGCACGTAGGACAGGGGATCTCCGCCACCACCGCCGAACTGCTCCGGGATCGACAGCCCGATGAAGCCGGTGGACCGCAGCCCGTCGAGCGCCTCCTGCGGGAACCGCTCCTCGCGGTCGTTCTGCAGAGCGCGAGGACTGACGACGTCGTCCACCCACTCCTTGACCGCCTTGCGAACGGCATCCTGCTCCGGGCTCAGGCTGAGATCCATGACCTCAGCCTAGTGTCAGGGCCGCTTGCCGCGCGTGGCGCCGCCGCGGCCGCGGAGGCTGGCTCCGGACTCGCTCAAGATGCGGTGCACGAACCCGTACGACCGGCCGGACTCCTCCGCGAGAGCGCGGATGCTCGAGCCACCTTCGTACTTCTTGCGGAGCGAGGAGGTGAGGCTGTCGCGGTCACCTCCGGTGACTCGGCTGCCCTTCTTGAGCTCGACCACGTCGCTTTCCCTTCCTCAAGCACGGGATCTCCGTGATCGTCCCCCTACCTCGCCGTGACCGGTTTGAACCGGATTCAGCCCACGGAACTGGTGAACATCGTCATGTCGTAGGCCGGCTCGAAGCCGAGGCCCGCGAAGAAGCTCTCGACGAGACCTCCCGCCTCGGCGCTCAGCCAGACGACGTCCGCGCCCCGTGCCAGCAGGGCCGCCGCGACCGAGCTGGCGAGCGCACGCCCGTACCGCCGATTGCGGTGTCCCTGGCGCACGGCGACGTGAACGACCTGACCCGTCTCCCCGTGCTGGAAACCCGTGGCGACCCCGACCAGCTCGCCGCCTTCCCACGCGCCGAAGGCCACGTGGCGGGGGTCGTCGAGCCGATGGCCCTGCACGACCTGCAGGCGTGCGGCGATCCTCGGCCCCCAGTCGTGGGCCTCCGCGATCAGAGCTCCCACCCGACCCTCATCTGCCTCGGGCAACGGACGCACGAGGATCCCCGGCTCGCCGTCGACGAGCTGGAGGGGGTCCGTCAGCAGCATGGCCGTGTGCTCCTCGGCCGCCTCGTAGCCGCACTCCTCGGCCAGCAGCTCCAGCTCCGGCGCGCTGGAGGGGCTGGCCATCACGACGACCTGCTGCTTGCCGGCCTCCTTCCACACCAGCGGCAGGGCGAGCAAGGTGCGCTCGACCATCCCGAGGTCGCCGTCCAGGCCCGCCGCGAAGCTCGCTGTCGCCAGCGGGTTGTCGGGGTTGAGGACCACGTGCGCCCGGCCGAGCCGGAAGGCCTGGCCGTAGCGCACCGCGGACAGGACCCGCGCAGCCTCCTCCAAGGTCGCGGCGAGTCCTGCCTGGCGGTCGTCGTCGAGCTCCAGCACCCCTCGATCAAACAACATGCCTGGGCCTGCGCGCCCTGCGACGATGCCCTGGCCATGAGCGTCCAGAGCAGCACCACCGCAGACCCGGCCCCGCAGGTCGGCGCGACCCGAAGATCGGTCATGCGGCACCGGCAGTTCGGCCTGCTGTTCGTCGGCCAGGCGCTGTCGGCCGTGGGCGACCGGCTGTTCATGGTCGCGATGCCGTTCGCCGTGCTCTCCCTCCCCGGCGCCGGTGCCGGCGACGTCGGCCTGGTACTGGGCGCCAGTGCCCTCTCGCTGGCGATGTTCGTCCTCGTCGGCGGCGTGATGGCGGACCGGCTGCCGCGGCAGCTCACGATGCTCGCCTCCGACGTGGTGCGGGGCCTCGCTCAGGCCGCGTCGGCCGCGGTGCTGCTGACAGATCATGCGACGGTGACGAACCTCGTCGTCCTCCAGGCGGTCTATGGAGGGGCTGAGGCGTTCTTCCGGCCGGCCATGCTCGGGCTCGTTCCCCAGGTGGTCGACGCCGGGGACGAGCAGGCCGCGAACGCCCTGCTCTCCCTGAGCACGAACCTGAGCATGGTCCTTGCTCCGGCGCTCGCCGGTGTGCTCGTGATCGTCCTTGGTCCGGGTGGCGCGCTGGCCGTCGACGCAGCCACGTTCGCGGTCAGCGCGGCGACCCTGTCCGCGCTGCGGCCGCGGTCGTCTGAGAAGGCCGAGCCCGGGCACTTCTTGGCCGACCTCGCCGGCGGTTGGCGGGAGGTGCGCACCCGGTCGTGGGTGTGGTCGACGCTGATCGCCTTCTCCGCCTACCACGCACTTGTGCTGCCGGCCCTGTTCGTCCTGGGACCCCAGGTGGCGAACGACATCCGCGACGGCGCCTCCTCGTGGGGATGGATCACGGCCGGCTTCGGAGTCGGCGCGGTCACCGGCAGCCTCCTGGCCGTCCGGTGGAAGCCCTCCCGGCCCGGCGTCACCATCGGCTCGACCCTGTGCCTCGCCTCCGCGCAGGCCGCCATCTGCGCCTCGTCTCTGCCGACCTGGGCGGTCGCCGGGTTCGAGGCCGTGACGGGGGTGGGCGTCGCCCTCTGCTTCACCCTCTGGGAGACCGCGCTGCAGGAGCGCATCCCCGCGTCGGCCCAGTCACGGGTGTCGTCGTTCGACTACCTGGGCTCGCTGACGCTGATGCCGTTGGGGTATGTGCTCGTGGGTCCGCTCTCCTCCTCGTTGGGCACCCGGCCGGCCGCTGTAGGCGCCTCGGTCGTGACGGGTGCCATCTGCCTGGCGGTCGCTTTCTCGCGCGGCCTGCGCCGCCTCCAACGCCTCCCCGTCGTGCCCGCCGGGACGTGATGAGGCGAGTTGCGCACGTTCGTAGGAGGTGCAGTGGTCGCCTGCTGTCACGCCAGCAGGGAGCGGTCGACGTCGGCGAGTGTCGCGCAACCGGCCAGGCCCATCGCGGTCGCGAGGTCGGCGGTCAGCGCGTCCAGGCAGGCAGTCACGGCCGCGGACCCGCCGACGGCGAGTGCGTAGAGCACCGGCTTGCCGACAAGCACCGCCGTGGCCCCGAGGGCGAGTGCGCAGAGCACGTCCAGCCCTGACCGCAGACCGCCGTCGACCAGTACGGGCACTGCTCCCCCGACGGCATCGACCACCGAGGCGAGAGCCGACGCGGTGGTTGCCGCGCGGGCCAGCTGACGTCCCCCGTGGTTGCTGACGATGACCCCAGAAGCCCCTGAGGCCAGGCACTCTCGCGCGTCGTCGCCCCGCAGCACGCCTTTAACGAGCACCGGCAGACCCGTTTCAGACGCCAACCACTCGACCACCGCGAAGGTCGCCGTCGGGTCCTGCTCCTGGTCCCCCAAGGGCACCCGCAACCCGCCGGAGCGCGGCGCGAGGAACGGCGTGTCCCCCGTCACGACGATCGCGGACGCGCCCGCGTCCCGGGCCCGCACTGCGCGCTCGAGGGTGAACCCGCGGTCACGCAGCACGTAGCTCTGCCACCAGAACGGGGGCGTCATCTCGGTGACCGGTCGGTCGGAGCGGGTCGCCACGACCATGAGGGAGCCGGCTTCGGCAGCACCCCTTGAGGTCGCGGCCTCCCCCTCGGGGTGGACCCGCCCGTGGAAGGCGGTCGGGGCGACCAGAACGGGGGTCGACAGCTGGGAGCCGCACAGGGTGAGCGAGGTGTCGACGGACGACACGTCGCGCAGGACGCGCGGCAGCAGTCGCATCGAGGCCCAGGCCGTGGCGGCCTCGGTGACGGCGACCCCACCGTCCTCGATGTAGGCCAGGACCTCAGGGCTCAAGAGCTCGCGCGCCGCGGCGGCCTGGGTGGCGAGCAGCGGCAGCATGCGGTCAGGCTAGGGCGATGAGGTCCGCAAGGGCATCGGACCACTGGTCCTCGACGCCGTCGGGCAGCAGCAGGACCTTCTCGGGCTCGAGCGCCTTCACCGCGCCCTCGTCGTGGGTCACGAGAACCACAGCCCCCTTGTACGAGGCGAGGGCCGAGAGCACCTCTTCGCGGGAGGCGGGGTCGAGGTTGTTGGTGGGCTCATCGAGCAGCAGCACGTTGGCGCCGCTGACCACGAGCGTCGCCAGGGCAAGGCGGGTCTTCTCGCCACCAGACAGCGTGCCCGCGGCCTGGTGCACGACGTCGCCCGAGAACAGGAAGGAGCCGAGCACCCTGCGGGCCTCTGCCTCCGGAAGGTCGGGGCTGGACGAGCGCATGTTCTCCAGCACCGTCCGGTCGG
>JAODNB010000069.1 GCA_025464795.1 Frankiales bacterium | reverse complement strand
TCCCGCGGTTTCGACGCCAACAAGGTGCGTCGCGAGCGTCGAGTCGCAAGAGAAGCCGACGCCCTGCGCTATCGGATGACCTATCCGAACCATAGCGTCGTCCGTACGGCGAAGAAGGCCGGATCTTTAGAGGTGCAGCCCGCTTCTGGAGTTCTGTGCAGACGGTCACGAGGCCCGGACCGGCTCTTGTCGGGTGTTCCGCCAGAGGCAACAGAGGATGTGCAGGCTGTGCCCAGTGAGCGGCATCGACACGGAGCCGGCAATCCCAGGCATCACGGCGACACCGAGCCATGGGGCAAACGTGGGGCAAACTCAACAACTCTCTACCGATCTGGACCTCACCAGACCTTCGCGATCCCTTATTTGACAGGCTATTCTGAATTTCGTCATCGTCCGCAAAGGCGGTCTGCTGCTTTGTGATCCCGGTTGTCGCGGGTTCGACCCCCGTCACTCACCCCAGGAAAGCCGCAGGTCAGGGGCCCTTCTCGGGTCCCTGACGTGAAGCGGGCTCGCCATACTGTGCTCCTGCCTGCCATGAGGACCGTTCCATGGAGCTGCCGATGTCGGATGACTGGTTCGTGCTGGCGCTCGAGGCTGTCGATGGTGCGGCTCGAGAGGTGCATGCGTCGGTCGACAGCGTTGTCGCGATGCTCAGGGACGCGGCTGGGAAGCACTCGGCAGGTTCTCCCCTGCACGCGGTGGTCGCCGCCCTCGTGGAGAGCGGCGGTCGCAGTGCGCGGCTGGCCCCCACCCTTGCCTACGAACGGTTCGAAGCTGCCGTGACGGCTTACCGCTCCCGGGCGATCAGGGCTCTGGTGGATGAGGAGGGCATGTCCTTCACCGAGATCGGGAGACTCACCGGGGTGTCACGGCAGATGGTTGCGCGGCTGTACCGATCGGCGCAGGAACAGGCCGGTACGGGCTGATTTGACGCAACCGCCGGTTACTCCCGCACTGTGTCGGCTCGACGGGCGTATCCAGGCGGGAGGTGGCGGCATCGGCATGACGAAGCGCACTGACCAGGGCCAGCCTGCGCGCACGCCGATGAGCGACCTCGACGTCCAGACCGTCACGCAGGGCATCCCTCATCTGGTGTGGGTGGCCGATGCCTCAGGCGCTGCTCAGTACTTCGATCCCAGCGCGATGGAGCTCACTGGCACCTCGATGGCCGACCTCGTGGGTGACGGTTGGCTGGACCTGGTGCATCCCGAGGATCTGGAGCTGGTCACGTCGCAGTGGGCGGCAGCCCTTGCATCGGGCAAGCCCTACGAGGCGGAGTACCGCGTTCGGGACCGGCATGGTTGCTACCGGCGGATGCAGGACAGAGCGCAGCCCGTCGTCGAGGGCGGTGGGGTCGTGCGCTGGATCGGCACGTGGACGGACGTGGAGCATGATCGCTTGCTGCGCGACCAGCTGGAGCAGGCCGAGCACACGGCGTCGGCAGCGCTTGCGCTGGCCGATGCCTTCGAGAGGTCAGCGCCCATCGCGTTCGGGTTCATCGACACCGAGTTTCGGCTGCTGCGGTTCAACGACACTCTGGCTCGACTGAACGACCTGACTCCAGACCGCGATCGCGGGCGCACCGTGGCGGAGGTGGTGCCGGAGCTGTGGGCGCAGTTTGCCCCCCGGTACCAGGCGGTGCTGGAGTCCGGCGAAGAGATCACCGCCATGGAGACGATACCGGCGGCTGATCATGAGGGGGCCGCCTCCATCTGGTTCTCCAAGTACTTCCCCGTCCGCGTTGACGACGCGATCGTCGGGATCGGGATCGTGGGCATCGACGTGACCGAGGCACGGCAGGCTGAGCAGTTCCGCTCGGTCGTGATGGACACGATGGCGGAGGGCTTGTACGCGTTGGACGCGCACGGCCGCATCACCTTCTGGAACGAGTCGGCCTCCAGGTTGCTCGGCTGGACCGAGGACGAGCTGCGTGGGCGACCGGCACACGGAGCGATCCACTACCTGCGTGCCGACGGGTCCGCGTTCCCCGAAGGGGAGTGCCCGCTGCGAACGGTGCGCACCGAGGGTCGCACGATCAGGGTCAACGACGACGTCTTCCTGCGCAAGGACGGGACTCCGGTGCCCGTCGCCTACTCCGCCTCTCCCCTGCGAGAGGGTTCCGGACCGATCGAGGGCGTGGTCGTGGTGTTCCGCGACAGCGCTGCCGAATCTGCCGCGCGCGACCGTGCTCAGAAGGAGCTCGATGCGTTGCACTGGCTCGGCCGTGTCCGCGACGCTCTCGATGAGGACAGGCTGGTCTTGTACGCCCAGCCGATCTTGCCTCTGCAGGGCGGCTGCGTGAGCGAGGAGCTGCTCGTCCGCCTCGTCACGCCCTCCGGCGAGGTCGTCCCACCGGGCATGTTCCTGCCCGTGGCCGAGCGCTTCGGCCTCATCGCTGACGTTGATCGCTGGGTCGTCGGGCAGGCCGTGCAACGAGCTGGAGCGGGCCACCGGGTCGAGGTGAACATCTCCGCCTGGACGATGGCCAACGTGGACCTGGTCCCGCTCGTCGAGCGACACCTGCTGGAGACGGGTGCGGACCCCGCCGACATCGTCTTCGAGATCACCGAGACGGCTCTGATGCAGGATCTCGAGGCGGGCCGGAGGTTTGCAACCGGCTTGCGTGCCCTGGGCTGCGGACTGGCGCTCGATGACTTCGGCACAGGGTTCGCCAGCTTCACGTATCTCAAGACCATGCCCTTCAGCTATCTCAAGATCGACATCGAGTTCGTCCGGGACCTGGCCGACAACCCAGCGAACCGGCACGTCGTAGAGGCGATCGTCAGCCTCGCCAAGGGCTTCGGACAGCAGACCATCGCCGAAGGCGTCGAGGACGAGCGATCCCTCGTCATCCTCCGCGAGTGCGGGGTGGACTTTGCGCAGGGCTACCACCTCGGGCTGCCCGCTCCGCTTCTCCCGTGACCGCCTAGCTCGCCGACGTGGTCGAGTGGAGTGCGTGGACCAGCCTTCCCGTGCCGTAGTCGAGTGTCGTCGCCGGGCCCGCAGAGTGACGCGGCCACCCTGGATCGCCTTCGTGCACAAACCGGCGCCAGCCCTCTCGCATGCGGTCGCGGATCGCCCCTTGCTCTTCGGGTATGCGGGGAAGGAGTCCCACGACGTCTGGCCCGTCGAACAGGTAGGCCATGTCGGACCCGTGGCAGGCGCCGAGGAGCGGGCCGAGGGGGCTGCCTGTCTGAGTGCCCATCCAGGCTCGGCCACCAGCGGCAGTGTGGTCGTCGGCCAGACGTACCGCGGGGACGTGATAGATCGCGTCGGTCAAGAACCGCGCGCGCAGTGTCGCGAGGTCCTCACCTGGATGCCTGTTCCGGTAAGCGGTCAGGAGCTCTTCGGCCGCTGCGTGTCCAGCGCGCCTCATCTCCTCGATGAGGGCGGCGTCTTCCGCGGGCGGGAACGTCGCTGCCTGCATGACCTGGTAGAGGCGGACCTCCTCTGCTGTCGTCCCGAGCAGGAGATCGATCCCCGCGGTGTCCCCGCGACGGACCGCGTCATGCGGGTCCCGGGTGACGACCTCGCCGTCGATGACGACACCCCAGGCACGTCCGCCTGGAAGGTTGCGCCGGCCGATGTCTTGGTCGATGACGGCGGTCTGGACCTCGAGCAGACGTGGTCCGGGTACGGACTGGAGCTGCTCGACCGAGCTGAGTCCGAGCCTGTGGAGCAGGTCCCCGGTGATCTCAGAGGCGACCGCCCGGGTGTAGGTCCGCCCGGTGGACCCGCTGTGCAGGATCGCGCGTGAGAACAGGTCGCTGGCGGAGGGTTGGGCCAGGAGTGCCCCCGTGATGAAGGCGCCGGCCGAGACCCCGGCGAGGGTCACTCTGCGCGGGTCGCCTCCAAACGCGGTGATGTTCGCCTGCGTCCACTCCAGGGCCGCGAGGACGTCCTGCAGCCCGAGGTTGGTGCTTCCAGCCCACTCGCTGCCGCCGACGTCTGCCAGGTGCAGCCAGCCCAGCACACCGAGGCGGTAGTTGGGTGCGACGACGACTGCCTGGAGCGCGTCGGCCAGGACGCTGGCGTCCGTACCGGGTGGTGAGGCGGAGCCGGCCTCGAAGCCGCCTCCGAACAGCCACACCAGCGTGGGGTGCGGACCGGGACTGCTCGGTGTCCAGACGTTGAGGGTGAGGCAGTCCTCGGCGCCGCCTGTCGCCTGCAGGGGAGGGGCGCCGAAGGTGGTCGCGTCACGCAGGCCGGCCCACCGGGTCACCGGCCGGGGCGGCCGGAATCGCAGGTCTGCCACGGGTGGCGCAGCGAAGGGGATGCCTGCGAACAGCCTCCCGCCGGAGGGGCGTGTGGTGCCGCGTAATGCTCCGTGCTCGAGCTCGACGGTGGTCACGTCCACGGGATGTCCAGGGCGAGCAGGTGGCCGCTCAACGTCTTGCCGTGCGGGTCGATGCCCAGCGCCCGGGTGACGCCGCCGCCGAGGCGTCCGCGCAAGGTCACGACCAGGGCACCGGGCCCGGGTGCAAGGGCGACCGACACGTCCTCGTCCTTCATGTCGAAGTGAGGCGCGAGTACGGCCGGGTTCAGTGCGGTGGCGAGTCTTTCGAGGTCGTCGGGGTCGTGGGGTACGACGACGAGCAGCGAGTCGCCGCCCTTGTCGCCGGCGCGGCAGTGCGCGATCTCCACCAGCGCCGTCATCGGTAGACCGTTGTGGTTGGCATGACTTCGGAGCGGGGGATGGTCGTGGACAGCAGTCCTAGTGTGGGTGCCATTCGGGTCACCACCCCGCCTCCGCCGGAGGGTCCGTTCGTGTAGAGCGCCTCCACCTCTCGGCCGAGCAGCAGCGCCGCGTGCTCGTCGAGGGTGCGGGTGGCCAGGCGCAAGCGGACCTCGCCGGGTTGCTGATCCACGTCCGTCCAGGGAGTGCAGGCGTTCACCCCGATGAGCTCGGTGCTCAGCTGGACGTGGCCCAGGCCGTGCACGTCGTTCCAGCGCTCACCGACGATGTCCGCCGCGAGCAGTGCTCGGTCAACCGCATGCGGCCCGGCATAGGAGATCTCGGCGACGCTCTGGAAGCCGTCGCGGATGCCGACGCTGACCTTCAACGTCGTGGGAGCTGGGCGCCCCACGGCACCGACCACCGTCACCTCGTCGGTCCCCGACTCCTCGATCCGCACAGCCGACAGGTCGACCGTGACGTCAGGCGTGAGGTAGGCCATCGGGTCGCTCACCTCGTAGAGCAGCTGCTCCACCGCGGTGGCGCGGTCGAGCCGGCCGCCCGTACCGGGAAGCTTGAAGAACCGCGCCGTTCCGTCGCGGTCGACGTCGGCCATGGGGAAGCCCAAGCGCGCCAGCCCTGGCACGTGCTTGGCGTTGCCGTCGGCGAAGTAGCCGCCGGTGAGCTGCCCGGCGCACTCCAGCAGGTGGCCGACGGTGCTGCCCGCGGCGAGCAGGTCGAGGTCCTCAGGAGTCCAGCCGTGGCAATGCATCAGAGGTGCGAGGAACAGCGCAGCGTCGGAGGTCCGCCCGGTGATCACGACGTCGGCGCCGCTGCGCAGACCCTCGACGAGGGCGTCGACTCCGAGGTAGGCATGCGCTCCGACGACGGCGTCGCGGTGGTCTTCGAGGGTCTCGCCGTCACGCCCGCCAAGCACCGGAGAGTCCCGGAAGCTGAGCCGGTCGAGGACGTCGTCCCCGTCGGCGACGGCGACGGTGAGACCCGCGATCCCGAGGGCGTCCGCAACGTCGAGGACCAGCCGACCTGCACCGTGCGGGTTGGCGGCACCCGAGTTCGTGACGATGACCGTGCCGTGAGCATGCGCGAGACCGAGCGTCGCCAGCAGCCGCTCGCGGAGCAGGGGGTCATACCCCGGCCCGAGACCTTGCACGAGAGCCGCCTGAGCGGCCGTGATGGTCCGCTCAGCGAGGCACTCGAAGACCAGCACGTCGAGCCCACCTCGCGCGACGAGGTCGACAGCCGGGTCGATGCGGTCTCCGGCGAACCCAGCACCGGCACCAAGCCGCATCAGCGACCGAGTCCCCGCAGGAGGTCGAGCCCCTCACCCCCGGCCGCGCCGCTGGCCTCCGACAGCAGTCGCTCGCGCGCCTCGCCCAGGTGGCTGCGGAACAGCTCTGCCAGGGCCTGCGCATCGCCGGCCTCGATGGCCGAGACCATCGCCAGGTGGTCCTTGTTGGCCTTGTCGCGCCCGTCGAGGTGCTCGACGTTGATGTAGGAGTAGGGCTGGATGAGGGTCAGCAGGTTGGTGAGCACCCGCTCGGTGTGAGGCTGGTCTGCCAGCGCGTACAGCGCGACGTGGAAGCGGTAGTTGTCGCGCAGCCACGAGGTCATCTCCTGCGGCGCGTCGAGCGCCTCGGCCAGTGCCCGAAGCGCCGCGACGTCCATCGTGCGGGCGCGTCGGATGATGTGCGGCGCGAGCAGCGGTTCGACCGCCAAGCGCAGGCTGTACAGCTCGTCGAGGTCGTCCGCGCTCACGACCCGCACCACCGCTCCCTCGCCGGCTGCGAGGGTGACGAGCCCTTCCGCCGCGAGCATCCGCAGCGCCTCACGCACCGGGTTCCGGCTCACGCCGAAGCGCTTGGCGAGGTCGTCTTGGACGAGCTGCTGCCCAGGCACGAGCACGTTCTCCCGGATGCCCTGGCGCAGCAGAGCAGCCATGTCTTCCGGTCGCATCCGGGTCTCCGCCGTCATGTCGCTCCCTGCCGTGTGTCTCCTGTGCCTGTCATCGTACTCGTTGCGGCCACTGTACGCAGTGCGTACAGTATCGGCGTGGAGCTCTTTCGAAACAGGTCTTACAAACGACGGTTCGGCCTTTGCTTGGTCCTGGTTCCGCTGGTACTCACGGCCTGCGGGTCCACCGTGCCGCTCTCGCAGCAGCGGACCGCAGGTGGGGTCATCTCCGATCCCACCGCGCAGGGCGGTGCCCAGGCCGGAGCGGATCCCTTGTCGGGCGGGACGGTCCCCGGTGACGTCGCGGGGGGCGCGCCTGGCGTCGGGCCTGGCGTCAGCGGCTCGGGGGGCTCGGCCGTTGCGGGCAGCAACGGGGGTGCTCAGGCGAACCCGGGGGGCACGACGGCGACCGCCATCGGTGCTGCTGGCTCAGGGTTCGGATGGGACAGCAAGAACATCTACATCGGCGTGCCGACGGCTGACGACTTCAACAAGGTCGTGAAGGCCGCAGGTGCCAACTTCAACAACGGAGACGTCCACGCGGACATCGACGCCATCGTCAAGGACATCAACAGCAGAGGCGGCGTCCTCGGCCGCAAGATCGTGATCGCCTACCACGACGCAGCGACGACGCAGTACTCCAGCAACCCGAGTGTCGTGGCTCAGTCCATGTGCAGCTACTTCACCCAGGACCGCCCGGTGGTGGCCGTCATCAACGGCTCACCTCAGCTCGAGGCGCAGGGCAACTTCCACACCTGCCTGGAGAAGAAGCAGGTCACGTTGCTCAGCCTGTCGAGCACCGTGTACAGCAGCAACGACTACACGAAGCTCGGTCCGCACCTGTTCTCGATCATCTCGCTGAGCACCGATGTCCTCGTTCCTGCCTTCGTCGGGGCGCTCAAGCGCCAAGGGTTCTTCTCCGGCTGGGACACCACCCTGGGCGCACCTGGCAAGGCGCCGGTGAAGGTCGGGCTGCTGCTTCCCGACGACACGGCCGGCCGCTACGTCGGCAAGCTGTTCAAGGCCACGCTCGCCCGCGCCGGTCAGCAGCCACCCGTGGAGTACTACTACCCGCCTGCGGGCAGCGGGACCCAGAGCCAGTCCGAGGTCCTGGCCTTCACCTCCGCCAAGGTGACGCACGTCCTCAACCTCCCACCTGTCGAGCTGGAGATCGCCCTGTTCCAGCGCCAGGCGGAGCAACAGCACTACCGGCCGCGGTACGGCTTCACCTCGTTCGACCTGCCCCTGACCGTGGAGGAGAACGCCGTGGTCGCCCCGCCCGCGCAGCAGGTCGGCAGCATGGGCATCGGCTGGCTGCCGCTCAACGACACGAATGCCTCGCACGACGCTGGCCTCATGCCCGGGGGGAAGCGCTGCTTCGCCACCTTGAAAGCCGGAGGTCAGTCCTTCGACTCCAGCAGCCGACGCGCGGCGTTCAGCGGCGCAGCGCTGTGCGACGGGCTCTACCTGCTCAGGGACGCGCTCATCCAGGCGAAGCGCTTCACCGGCGACGACCTCCTGCGAGCCATGTCGGTCGTGGGTCCGAGGTTCGCACCGGCGGTCACCTTCGGCAGCCGGCTCTCGGGCGAGAACCACGGCATAGCCGGCTACTACACCGACCAGCGGTACGACAGCGCGTGCTCCTGCTTCACCTACGTCGGAGGAAGGCACGCCTTCTCCGCCGCTGGGCGCTAGCCACCCCAGCGTCAGCAGAAGCCAGCGCTAGGCAGCGAGGGCCGACCGACCGCGGGCACCTGCCACGCCCACCAGGCTTCCCACGACGATCCCGACCGCGATCACCACCACAGCGGTCACGTCATCGGTCGGCTTGGTGACCATGTTGAAAGCCACCGCGATGGCCAGGAACGTGTTCATGTGACTCACGGCCCACGTGCTGGTCGCGAAGGTCGCCGCCCGCACCTCGGAGGGGATCGGCCCGTCCGGTGTGGCCGCGAGCAGCTTGGCGTACCTGGACGCGTGCCGGTCCAGGACGGCGCCGCCCGAGACCGCAAGGATCACCAGGGCGGCCACAGCGGTCCAGACCCAGGCATCGCCGAAGCGGAACGTCTCGTCCTGCTTCTTGGACAGGTGCAGCAGCCAGGCGCCCTCTGCGAGCAGCAGGAGGATGACGATCGGGAACAGCCTGCCGCGGCGATAGACCCCCGTCATGGTCCGCAGCTCCCCCACTGTCGTCGCCTCGCGGGTCGACCACTCCGCGTGGTGCAACGTCGTCGCGAGGCCGATCGCAGCGAGCAGGGTCGCGATGTGCAGGAACAGGACCACGTCGTACAGGTGCATGCGGCGCAGCCTCCACCCTCGAGCGCCAACCGGGCAAGCACCGACGCGACGCCCTACAGTCGTCGAGTTGCTGGCGAGGGTCCCGAGGAGTCGCGTGGAGGAGACCTACGACGTCGCGATCGTGGGTTACGGCCCTACGGGCGTCACCGCCGCGAACCTGCTCGGCAAGGCCGGGCTTCGGGTGCTGGTCCTGGAGCGCGACCGGTCTCTCTACGAGCGAGCTCGGGCCGTCAGCACCGACGAGGAGGTCCTGCGCATCTGGCAGCGCGTCGGGCTGGCTGACCGCCTGCAGCAGGACATGCTGAGCGGCCTGCCTCTGACGTTCGTGGACGCCAACGGCGAGACGTTCCTGTCCTTCCGGCCCGAGTCGCGCGGCAACGGCTACCCCATCCAGCTGTTCATCCACCAGCCTGCGCTGGAGGAGGTCCTGCGCGACGGCGTCGGGCGCTATCCGAACGTGACTGTGCTGCTCGGGCACGAGGTGCTCAGCGTTCGGGAGTCCAGTGGAGCCGTGGAGATCGACGCCCGAGCCCCCGACGGCCCGGTCCGGTTCCGTGCCGCGTACGTCATCGCCGCCGACGGCGGCTCGAGTCCGATCCGCTCGCAGCTCGGCATCGGGTTCAGCGGCCGCACCTTCGAAGACCGTTGGGTCGTCATCGACACCCAGGTGCTGACGGCGTGGCCCGAGATCGATCGGCTGCGCTTCCACTGCGACCCGCGACGCCCTGCGGTCGACTGCCCCACCCCGCTCGGCCATCACCGCTGGGAGTTCCCGGTGCTCGCCGGCGAGGACGAGACGGCACTGCTCAGCGACGACGGCGTGTGGCGGCTGCTGAACGCTCAGGGCATCACGCAGGATCACGTCACCGTGCTGCGAGCCGTCGTGTACAGCCACCAGGTCCGCTTTGCCGCCCGTTGGCGCTCGGGCCGGGTCTTCCTCGCCGGCGACGCTGCGCACGTCATGCCCCCGTGGATCGGGCAGGGCATGGCTGCGGGAGTGCGGGACGCGGCGAACCTGTCGTGGAAGCTCGCCTCGGTCGTCCGTGGAGAGCTGCCCTCCGACGTCCTCGACAGCTACGAGGTGGAGCGGCAGCCACACGTCCGCGCCATCTCCGATGCGTCCGTGTTCTTCGGCAAGGTCGTCTGCGCTCGACGGCCCGCCGTGGTCGCGTTACGGGATCCGTTGTTCCGTGGGGCGATGCGTGCGCCGTTCGTCGGCAGCTACCTGCGCTCGGCCGACTGGTTTCCCCACGCGCACCATCCCCGCGGGTTCCGCACCGGAAGCAAACCGGCCCGCACAGGCCGTGCTGCCCGACTGCGCGAAGCCCTCGACGTGCAGCTGCCCTCGAAGGGCGCCGTCGGGTGGTGGCTGCCGCAGCCCTGGGTGCTGAACGGTCAGGGCGATCGGGTGCGGCTCGACGACGCGCTGGGCGACGGGTGGGTCGTGCTCAGCGACCAGCCGGAGCTCTCGTGGTCAGCGGCGGGTGTTCCGCAGCTGCGAGTCCTTCCCGTTGGCAGTGCCGCGGCGCGTGACGCTGTGGTCGACTGCGACGACGTGCTGCTCCCCTGGTTGCGCAAGCACTCTGCTTCGCGCGTGGCGGTCCGCCCCGACGGGTTCGTGTACTCGGCTGCCGGAGAGGGACGACCACTCGGCCCGCCTCCGCCTGGCTTGCAGCTCCTCAGGCCGGAAGCGCGGTGATGGGCAGACCGAGGTGGCTCAGGCGATGCGGGAGGTCGAGGTGCACGCGTCGCGTGAACCCTCCCTGCGCGAGGTCGATGAGGAACTCGTCGACAGGTTCGGAGCCCAGCACCTCCTCGACGGCGAGGTAGGGGTCGTGCCGGACCGAGACGCTGGCGATGACGGGTGCCCCCGCCGCGGCGGTCAGCGCCGACAGCGAGGCGTGCAGGACCCCTTCGGCCTCCCGCGCCTTGTCATGGCGTTCCGGGTGGTGCAGGTGCGCCTCGGCTTTCGCCGGGTTGGTCACCAGGATGCGGAACTGCGCCGGCCCCTGACCGGCGCGGGCCCGGATCGCGTCCAGGAGGGCAGGCGGGCCGTCGGGGTGGTCGGTGACGACCAGTACACGCGTGCGGTGGGTGGTGTCCATGACAGCCTCCTGGAGAGTTGTTGCTACGCGTCGGTGGCGTCGGGGTGGACGAGCTCGGTCCGGTCGGCCTTGGTGATCGTGAGGAACACGACGACCGCCAGGATCGTGCCGAGGAACAGCAGGCTGGTGCCCAGTGTGCCGAGGCCGAGCCCGCCCTCGTCGGGGTCGAGGCCGAGGAAGTCCCCGATGTTGGCGCCGAGGGGCCGCGTGAGGATGTAAGCCAGCCAGAAGGTCAGCATCGGGCCGGCGCCCAGCTTCCAGGCGACGAACAGCAGGGCGATCGCACCGGCAGGCAGCAAGGCGGACACGCCGGGAGAGAACCCGGTCAGCTCGAGCGTCCAGTCGCCGGCCGCGGTGCCGAGGCCGAAGGTGACGAGGACCGTCAACCAGTAGAAGGCCTCACGAGGTGTGGTGTTGATCGAGTGGATCGACAGGGTGCGCTCGCGGGCGTACCAGACACCGAAGACGACAGCGAGCAGGACGGCCGCAACCGCGGTGCTCGTGTGCAGCGGTACGCCGAACTTGTCGGTGAGGAAGTCCGTGAGCAGGGTGCCGACGACGCTGATCAGCACCACCGCCAGCCAGTAGATGCCGGGGATGTACGCACGAGCCCGGAACTGCGCGACGAGGACGACGATCAGCAGAGCGCTGAACAGGATGGTGGTGTTGCCGAGCCCGAACCCGAGCGTCTCGTTGATGTAGTCGGCCAGGCTCTCACCGACCGTGGTGCACAGGATCTTGATGACCCAGAAGTAGACCGTCACCTCCGGGACCTTGTTCAGCATGCGGCGGGCGTTGGGCCTGGCCAGGTCAGCGCGTGTCGTCATGTCACACACTGTGAAGAACCGGACCTGAACCCTCACTGAGAGGGGACGGCTTCTCATCTGCCGCTCAGGTGCTCCTGCCTACGCTCGCCGGCGTGACTACCCCGACAGAGGTCCACGACAGGCGCACGTGGCGGAGCCAGCCCCTAGCGGCCAAGGTCCCCGAGATCACCGTCGTGTTCTGGGTCATCAAGGTCCTCACCACGGGGATGGGTGAGGCGGCCTCGGACTACCTGGGCAACACGAGCCTGGCGCTCGGAGGCCTCGTCGGCGTCGGGGGGTTCGTGCTCGCCCTGTGGCTCCAGCTTCGGGCCCCTCGGTACCGCGCCGTCACCTACTGGTCGGCCGTGGCGATGGTCGCGGTGTTCGGCACGATCGTGGCCGACGGTCCGCACAAGGTGACGCACCTGTCGTACTGGGTGACCTCGTCGTTCTACGCCCACGCCGTCGCTGCCCTCTTCACGTACTGGCACCGGACGGAGGGGACCCTGTCGATCCACAGCATCACCACGGTCGCCCGGGAGCGGCTCTACTGGGCGACCGTCATCGCGACCTTCGCCTTGGGCACGGCCGTGGGCGACCTGACCGGCCTGACGTTGCACTGGGGGTTCCTGCCCTCTGGCCTGCTGTTCCTCGGGGCGATCCTCATCCCGCTCGCTGCCTGGCGATGGGGTGCCAGCCCGACGGCGTGCTTCTGGACGGCCTACGTGCTGACCCGGCCGCTGGGCGCGTCGTTCGCCGACTGGGTTGCCAAGCGCCACCAGCTCGGGAACGGCCTCGGGGTGGGCGACGGCATCGTCACGCTCGTCCTGCTGGCCGTCATCGCGGCGCTCGTCGGCTACGTCGCGCAGGCAGAGGGCCGACAGCGGCTTCGGCGTGCCGTCACGGGGTAGACCCCTCGTCATGACCAGCCCCGTCGCCCAGCCCCGTCGTACCTTCCTCGCGGCCCTCGTCCTGCTGAGCCTGGTGGCGCTGGTGGCCCTGCTGGCCACAGGGAACCTGATCCCTGCCGTGGTTGTCGGGGTTGCCGCGGCGATCGTGCTGGTCGCAGCTGCACGTCCTACCGGTCGCTGAGCTAGGAGTCGAGGAAGCGCTCGACCACAGGGGCGAGGGTGCGTGCGTCCGTCAGCAGCCCCAGGTGCCCGCCCTTGAACAGGTGCAGCTCGGACCGCGGGATGAGACGCGCCATCGTCTTCGGGTTGATCACGGGAACCAGCGGATCGTCGTCTCCGGCGATGACCAGCGTCTTCTGCTTGATCAACGGCAGCCAGGCGAGGCTGCTCCAGCCGCTCGCTGCGAGGAGCTGGTAGTAGTAGCCGCGAGCCGTCCGACGGTGGCCGGGGTTGAGCAGCACTCGAGCCTGCTCCGGGTTCTCCCGCATCGAGCCGCCGTAGATCTCGGCGGCGACGAGCTTCGCGTGCTCCGGCTCGCGATGGCGTCGGGGGGTCACCATGTGCCGCAGCACTGCCGGGCGGCCGGGAACGCTGAGGACGCCCGTGCCGGTGCAGGCCAGCACGAGACGGCGCACGCGATAGCGGTGCTGCAGTGCGAGGTGCTGCGCGAGAGCCCCACCCCACGAGAAGCCCATCACGTCGACGTTGCGGTACTCCAGCTGGTCCAGGACGCGCGACACCGACAGGGCGAGAGTGCCCATGGAGTAAGGGATCCGAGGAGCCGGTGAGCCGCCCACGCCCGGGACGTCGAGGCGGATGACCTCGCGCGCCGGGTCGAGAGCGTCCACGAAGGGCTGGAGCAGCGGCAGCGGCGCCCCGATGCCGTTGAGCAGCAGCAGCGGCGGCAGCGAGCCGTCGCCGGGACGGACCGCGACGTGCAGCGTCCGGCCCAGGACGTGCAGCATGTGCTCGTTGTCAGCCATGGCGTCGGCGACCATCACTTGTCGAAGACGTAGGTGCCGGGGGCCGGCGCGAGCAGGCCTTCCTCGCCACCGATCGTCGTGGGGGCGTCGATGTCCTCACCGGAGCGCTCTGCGAGCCAGGCTGTGAAGTCGGGCCACCACGAGCCCTTGTTCAGCTCGGACTCGGCCAGCCACTGGTGCGCGTCGGCCGGGTTCTCGGCTGCCGTGCGCCAGGTGGCCTTGGGGTTGCCGGGCGGGTTGATCAACGAGGCGATGTGGCCGCTGGTGGACAGGATGAAGCGGCTCTTCCCTCCGAGCAGCTGCGTGGTCTGGTAGCAGGACTCCCACGCGCACAGGTGGTCGGCGATCCCGGCGACGACGTAGCTGTCTGCCTTGACGGCAGACAGGTTCACCAGGCTGCCGAGCATCGTCGCCGTCCCTGACTTGGTGAGGGCGTTGCTGATGCTCAGCTCGATGAAGTCGCTGTGCAGCCCGGCCGGCATCCGGGTGGTGTCGGCGTTCCACGCGAGGATGTCGAAGGCCGCAGGCGTCTTGCCCTGGAGGTAGTTGTTGACCCAGTAGCTCCAGATCAGGTCGTTCGGCCGCAGCCAGGCGAAGACCTCAGCGAGCTGTGCGCCGTCGAGGTAGCCCTTCTTCTTCGAGGCCTTGACCGCCTCCTGGGCGGAGCTGGGGTCGAGCAGGGCGCTGGTGGTGCCTGCCCGCTCCTGGTCCAGCACCGTCACCGCGAACGCCGCGGTGGCGATCCGGTCGCCCTGACCGATCGCGGCGAGGTGGGCAAGGACCATCGAGGTGATGATGCCCCCGGAGCAGAACGCCATCACGGAGGTCTTCGGTGTGCCGGCGATGCGCTCGACGGCGCCGAGCGCGTCGATGACGGCCTGGCCGTAGGTGTCGAGGTCCCAGTCGGCCTGGTTCGCGCCCGGGTTGCGCCACGACATCATGAAGACCTGCTGGCCGCTGTGGAGCAGGGCCTCGACGATGCTGCGTCCGGGCGCGAGGTCAGCGACGTAGTACTTGTTGATCGTCGGCGGGATCATGAGCAGCGGAAGGGCGTGGACCTTCTCCGTCGTCGGGAGGTACTGGATGAGCTCGAACACCGGAGTCCGGAAGACGACGAAGCCCGGCGAGGTCGCCAGGTCCTTGCCGACCTTGAAGGCCTTCGGAGACACCATGGAGGGGACCCTTGGCGCGTGCATCATGTCGCTCACCAGGTGGCGACCGCCGCGGAGGGCGCTGCGGCCGCCGGTGTCCATGAGCGCCTTCCACGTCAAGGGGTTGAGCACCGGGTTGTTGCTCGGCGCGAGCGCGTCGCACAAGTTGGAGACGATGAACTTCACGCGCTCGAGGTCCGCCCAGTCGAGCTCCACCTCAGCGACGAGGCTCTTGGCCGTCTCGGTGGTCGCGAGGTAGCCCTGCAGGACGCCGTTCAGGAGTGGGTTGCCTGTCCACGCCGGCTCGGCGAAGCGCTTGTCGCCCTTGGCGGGCTGGACAGCAGAGCGACGCAGGCCGATCTTGGCGAGCTCCGTGACGAGCGCACCGCCCCGGCGGGCAACCGTGCGCGGCTGGCGCGCCAGCGCCTTCGTCGTGCGCAAGGCGACCCCGACCGGAGGAACCATGCGGCGGGTGGGGCCGAGAGCTGCGTCGGACAGCAGCATGTCCAGGCCGGAGACGCTGTCCACGACGTCGGACCGGTGGCGGGACGTCTTTCCGGGTGCGGCGTTCACGGGAGCCGTCAGGGCGAGGGTCATGAGGGTCCTTGCGCGGGAAGCGCGAGTCGATGGAGCCGGAGGTGGATGTCGATGCGTGCGACCGGGTCGTGGAGGTCGGCTCGGACCTGCTCCCGCGCCCGGCTGAGGCGGTAGCGGAACGTGTTGGGGTGCACGCCGAGTCTGGCGGCAGCGGCAGGCAGGTCGCCATGGTCGTCGAGCCATGCGAGCAACGTCACTGCGTAGGTCGGGTCAAGCTCTGCCAGCGGGTCCGCACCGAGCGGTGCTGTTGCGTCCAGGGCCTCGAGCAGGGCAGGCAGGACGGTGTACGGGCGGCAGTCGTCGAGGCTGAGGCAACGACCCGCCTCGGCCCGAGCCGCCAGGGCCCGATCCGCCTCGCTCCGAGCGACCACGAGCCCTTCGACCACCGGCGCGAAGGCTGCCGCGAGATCGATGCCGAGCCTCTCGCCGGCGTCCTCGATCGCTGTGTCGAGCACCTGCCGCGTGGTAGCGCGGACGACGACGTAGGCCGTGCCGGGCATGGCCGTCACTGCTGCGCGTGTGGATGCGGGGAAGCTCTGGCGCAGGGCGGCGTGCAGCTCCACCGCGGGGACCCGCACCTCGAGGCAGGTCACGGCGACGACGCAGACGTCCCCAGAAAGAGCGGCGCTCGCTGCCCAAGAACCTCTGCCCTGCAACGCATCGAGCAGCGCTTCATCGGACGCACGGGCGCCGATCCGCTCTACGACCTCGACCAGCGACTGTGCGGCCGGAGCGCACACCGACAGCGGCAGGTCCTCGCTGTGCAGGACCCACAACCGGCCTGTCCGGAGCACCGGCAGCACCGTGACGTTCCCCGGCCAGCCCGCGAGGCGGGTGACGAGCACCGGCCCTCCGCTCATGAGCCCCAGAGACGAGGCGGCACCGCGGGCGCGCTCCAGCGGCGCGATGCAGCGCGTGACCACGGCATCCACGACGCAGGCCGGTACGGCGCCCGAGACCGCGTGCGAGACGACGCGACCCGACTCGTCCTCGAGCAGCAGCGTCGCGTTCCACGTGCTGCTCAGGTCGAGCAGTCGCGTGCCGACCGGATCAGCGATGCCGGCCGCGGCTTCGGCATACGTTGCGGGGAGCGTCATCAGAGGGCTAGGCGACGAGCGCGTCGACGTCGCTGAAGAAGCCGAGGACATCTGCGTTGGACTGCTCTGTCACGGCGACGGGGAAGCTGTGCCCGACACCGGGGTAGATGACGAGGCGGTTGTCCGGCAGCACGGCCGCGAGCTCGTGGCCGCGGGCGACGTCGACGGTGGTGTCCGCGTCCCCGTGCAGGATCAGCGCGGGCATGGTCAGGGTCGCCACCTTGTCCGCGGTGAGGTCGTAGCTCTGCATGGCCTGCACCTGGGCCATCAGGCCTCGCGGCCGGACCTTGGTCGCGCAGAGCACGTCGAGGTCCCGCTCTGCGGCCTCGGGCGAGCAGGCGGGGCCGTACATGCTCTTGCGCATCGCGCCCCGCAGCAGTCGCAACGGGATGTAGTAGCGGAGCAGGGCAAGGCGGCTCTTCACCGGCAGCGTCTCGGACTTGAGGGCCGTGCAGCCCAGCACCATCGAGGTCACCCGCTCCGGCGACTCGTAGGCGAGCTGCAGCGTGATGCCGCCACCCATGGACACGCCGTAGACGTGCGCCTTGTCCACGCCAGCGGCGTCGAGCACCGCGCGGGCGTCTCCCGCCAGGTCGCTGATCGTGGCCGTCGTGGGGGCGTCCGACCTGCCGGTGCCCCGGTTGTCGAACCAGATGACCCTGTGCTTCTCAGCCAGCGCTGGGATCACCGGCCACCACATGTCGCTGGGGAACGCGTGTCCCATGACCAGCAGGACCGGGGTCCCGCTGCCCTGCTCGTCCCAGTGGATCCGTACGCCGTTGTTGGTCGTGGAGGGCATCAGCTCATCACGCTCGGCTTTCCCAGGTAGTGGAAGCAGTTGCAGGAGCCCACGTAGCTCCACTCGGACGCCAGCTGCGGCCCGTCCTGCCTGTTCGGACCGAACAGGGTGTTGCCGCCGAGGATGCCGGTCGAGGCGAAGGACGTCCCCAGCGCGGGGATCGTGGCCCGGAGCACCGGTCCGGTGGCCTGGCCGTTGCCCCGCTTCATGGCCGCCTCGAGCAGGAAGATGTTCGAGCAGTCCTGGTAGACGGCGTAGGTCAGCACGATGTCCTTGGGCGGCAGGCCGCCCTTCGTGGCCAGCGCGGCGCAGCGCCTCTCCGCGGGCGTCTTCGGGTCGAGGTCCGCATCGCCCTGGGGGTGCCATCCCACACCGTGCACCTGGGGCAGCTGCTGCGCCGGGAAGGTCGAGGCCCCGATCAGGGTGACGGGAAGGCTCCCGCTGCTGAGCGCGTACCCGGGGTGGTAGCCCTGGCTCTGGGCCTGCTCGGCGAAGTAGGACAGCAGCAGCGTCTCCTGGTCACCGATGATGAAGACCCGGTCCACTCCGGCAGAGGCGAACCTCAGGACGGCGCTCTGCATCGCAGCGCTGTAGGCGCCGGCGTCGTTGAAGCCCGCTGCGCAGGACACGGTGTACTCGATCGGCGTAGCGAGGTGGGCTGCCTTCATGCGCGCCAGCACGGTGCTGTGGTAGGCCCGCTCGATCTCCGCGCAGGTGATCCGCACTGTCCCGATCTTGCTCTTCGGCGTCAGGTATCCGCTCGCGACGAGCTTGTCGACCACCGCGCCGTAGCCCCTGTCGTAGGTGGGGCTGAAAGCGCCGAAGACCCACGGCGCCTTGCGCAGGCCCTCCTTGTCCGACGGGTTGGAGGAGATCAACGGGATGCCGGCCTTCGCCAGGCACGCTGCAAAGCCGTAGTAGGTCGACGCGGCCTCGCTCAGCACCACCTCCACGTGCGCCTCCTGGAAGGTCGCGCACGCCTTGTCGCCGTCCGTCTGGTAGCTCGTCGAGGTGGCATCGATCTTGTAGTAGGTCGGGACGATGCGGCGCCCGGCGAGACCTCCTTCAGCGCTCATCGCCTTGAGGATCGCCTTGTAGCCGTCGTCCGAGCTGTGCCTGCTCCCTCCCGAGCTGCCGCCCAGCGCCGCTACGGCAGCGCCGATGTCCGTCGTGACGACCCCGAGCTTGAGGGGAGTGACGACCCGGGCGCCGCCCGGAACGGACGCTCCTGTCGTCCCGCCGGAGGATCCGCCGGAGGAGCTTCCGCCCGCCGTGGCCCCTCCTCCAGTGATTCCACCCGTGCCGGACGAGCCTGACGTGCTGCCCCCACCGGACGTGCTGCCGGTCGAGCCCGTGGCGCCGAGCCCGGTCGCTCCCGGTCCGGACGTGCCCGTGAGGTCGGAACCTGAGGTGCTCGCGAGGCCCCCGCCCGACTGAGGGTCCACGGACCGGTTGGCCAGCGGGACCGTCGTCCCGCACGCTGCGACAGCGAAGGAGGTGGCAAGTGCCAGGAGCAGGGTGCGTTGCATGCGGTTCTTCTCCCTGAGTGAACTATCGTTCATGCCGATGGAGAAAGAATGCCGCGGGTGTTGCAGATCTGTCAATGACCAGCGCATAATTCACAGTGTGAGCTGGCGCAGCCGCTCTGATCTTGTATGTACGTTCATTCAGAGAAGGAGCCCGCGTGACGCAAGAGCTGCTCACCCCGGTCGGACTGCTCCCGGCGCGCCCTGATCTGTCCGGTGCCAAGCTGCGCCTGTTCGAGTCCGCCCTCGAGCTGTTCGGACGACGGGGCTACCACGCGGTGTCCGTCCGCGACCTCATGGCGACCCTCGGCCAGCAGCCCGGCGCCCTCTACGCCCATGTGCCCTCGAAGCAGCACCTCCTCCACGAGCTCATGGCGATCGGGCAGGACACCCACCTGGCCTGTCTCAAGGAGGCCCTGCTCGACTCCGGTCGGGATCCCGCTGATCAGGTACGCGCCCTGGTCGAGGCGCACGTCCGCGTGCACCTGGACTTCCCGGCCCTGGCCCGGGTCACCAGTCGCGAGCTGGAGTCGCTGTCTCCCGAGCAGATGGCAGCGGTCATGGCGGTCCGGGCTGAGAGCACGCAGCTGTTCATCGACGTGATCGAGCGCGGGATCCGCCTCGGGGACTTCGTGGCGCCCACTCCCCTGCTGGCCGTCAACGCGATCGGCGCCATGGGGATCCGGGCGGCGGAGTGGTGGACCCCCGCGTCTCCCCACTCCATCGACGAGGTCGCTCACACCTACGCAGGGTTCGCCGTCAAGCTCCTCACCTAGTCCCCCACCCCGTCGCCGTCCCCGCTCAGCCCGGTGCCCGGCCGGCCTCCACGTGAGTTGAGATCAGGGGAGTGGAGCAGCAGGGGCCGGGTCGAGGGCATTGCGTGCGTCGCGGGTGAGCGCCAGAGTGACGCCGTCGAGGACGCGCCCGCGGCCTCCAGGCCTAGGAGATCCCATGCCCCGCTACCTCATCGAACGCGAGCTGCCCGGCGCCGGCAAGCTCAGCGCAGACGAGCTGCACGCCATCTCGAAGAAGTCGAACGAGGTCCTCGCCGGAATGGGCGGGCGCGCCGAGTGGGTCCAGAGCTATGTCACGGACGACGCGATCACCTGCGTCTACGTGGCTGACAGCCCCGAGGCGGTCCGTGAGCACGCGGCGGCCGGCGGCTTCCCCTGCACCGACGTTCGCGAGATCGGGACCGTCATCGACCCGGCCACTGGCGCCTGACCGCCTGCCGCTTCCTCTGAGCAGCTCAGCGCCGGGAGCGCTTGTCGTCGTACATGGCCGCGTCCGCCTTCTGCCACAGCTGGTCGACCGTGCTCTCGCGCCCGCTGACGGCCCATCCGAGCGAGACCTTCACGTGCTGGCGAGCGAACGTGTCCCGCACCCTTTGTGCCAGAGCGGCGGCCTGCTCGGAGTCGGTGTCCGGGGCCACGATGCCGAACTCGTCGCCGCCGAGCCTGCAGACCTCGTCGGTCGCCCTCCGCGCGGACGCGAGCACCTGGGCCGTGCGGACGATCAGCTCGTCACCCGCGGCGTGCCCGTGCGCGTCGTTGACGGCCTTCAGGCCGTCGAGGTCCAGCACGAGCACCGAGAGCGGCCGGCCGGTGCGGTGCGCCCGAGAGGACTCGACGCGCAGCGCCTGCAACCAAGCACGCCGGTTGCCCAGGCCTGTCGCGGGGTCCCGGTTGGCGATCTCGAGGGCTCCCCGCATCGCGCTCTCGGCCACCTGACGACGCACCTCGGCGTCCATCACGCAGGACAGCAGGAGCGGGAGCAGGCGGCTCTCGGTGACAGCCTGGTCGTTCGCGCCGGCGATCACGACCGTGCCGGCAGGCACGTGGACGCTGGCGGGGATGGGCTTGCTGACGACCGTCATCTCACCCGTGCCCGGACCAGAGGAGCCCCGCTCCACCACGACGGGCCCGTGGACGAGCAGCGGGGAGCTCACCTGGAGCAGGAGCAGCGAGCTGGCCTCGAGCACCGAGGTGAGCAGGGACTCCACGACCTCGACGAGCATCTCGCTGCGTCGCCGAACGTCTGCCTCAAGGGCAGGGCTCGGCAGGCGCACAGCGGTACTCATCGAGGGGTCTCGTGACTTCCAGGCAGGGAGCATCGGGCAGGCGGCGACGTCAGGACCGCCCCGTTCACCATGAGTGTTCGTCGTTTCCGGCTGGTTTCCTCCTGAGGAACGCGTGAAGCGCCGAAAGATCAGCGCCAAAACCCAGCAGATCATGACATCTCGGGGCTGTGCGCACTTGTTCACCGCACGGCAACACAGTGCGCCACCCGACCTGCCGACAGGGTTGTGTGAGCCTCGCCCCGTTCCTGGTCCCTGAGCAGGGAGGTGCTCAGCACCTGACCAGGCTCCTGACGCCCGGCGGGATCACTGCCGCTCGGCAGCCCATCGTGCGGGTCCGGGACGGGAGCGTGGTGGGTTGGGAGAGCCTGGCCCGCACCTCGATCGAGGGCCTCGGCCCGCTCGAGGCGCTGGCCCTGGCCGAGGACCGGGGGTGTCGGCTCGAGCTCGAGCTCGCCTGCTTGCGTGCCGCTGTGGCGGACGGGCCTGCGCCCGACGGAGCCCTCCTGTTCCTGAACGCCAGCCCCGCGCTCCTGCTCGACGACCGCTTCGCGGAGCTGCTGCCCGACCTTCCCCCGCACGTGGTGGAGCTGACCGAGCACGAGCCGGTCGAGGACTACGCGCCGCTGCGGGCACGCCTGCAGGAGTGGCAGAAGACGGGGACGCTGCTCGCCATCGATGATGTGGGTGCCGGATACGCGACCATGGCTCACGTCGTCCGCCTGGCACCCGCGTTCTTGAAGATCGACCGGAGCCTCATCGCCGGGCTGCACGTCGAGCGCGAGCAGCGCGCCATCGTGGCGGCACTGGCGGCGTTCGCTGCTCAGGTCGGCGCGAGCTGCATCGCGGAGGGCGTCGAGCTGTCTGCCGAGCTGGACGTGCTCGCTGATCTCGGGGTCGACCTCGTACAGGGCTACCTGATCGCCCGCCCCGGTGCCGGGTGGCCCCAGCCCGCGGACACCGCGCGCGGCCCGGCCGCCGTCCCCGTCCTGACGGGCCCGTCCAAGCCGTTCGTCCGGATGTCTGCCTCCCTGCAGGCAGCGACCACGCCCGTCGCCGCGGCCGACGCGGTCTGCCGCTACCTGTTCGAGCACCGCCGACTGCTGCCGAGCGTGTACGGGCTGCGCGCCGGCCGCCTTCGCTGCCTCGCCCGCCGCGGCCAGTGGCAGGTCCTGGACGGGCTGCCCGTGGGCGCTGGCATCACCGGTCAGGCCTTCGCCCTTCGGCGCGAAGTGCTCACGCAGGACACCTCGAGCCATCCTGACTACCGGGCGGCCGTCCCCGGCATCCGAGCGGAGATGGCGTTGCCGATCCAGGTCAACGGCGCGGTCATCGGAGTGCTCAACGCGGACTCCCTCACGGTGATCAGCGAGGCAGACGCGGCTGCGCTTCGCAGCTGCGCGTCCCAGCTCGGCGAGCGCCTCGAGGCCATCGGCACCGGCCTGGACCAGCTGACCGCGCTGCAGGAGCTGAGCAGGTTCGGCAGGCAGACGTCCAACGAGCAGTCCCTCGACGCCCTCGCTGCCCAGACCGTCGAGAGCGCTCTCGTCATCTCCGGTCTTGACACGGCTGCGCTCGTGCTCGGGTCGTCCGTGTCCGCGGCCGCGGGCGCGCACTGCTCGGTCCTGACGGACCTCTCCGCGGAGCAGCGCTGCGCGCTCGCCGAGCAGGTCAAGGAGCTGTCCTCCGTCCACACCGGCGGCGGGGCCCTCGACGTGGCCTTCGGTCCCATGGAGTCGCTGCGCGACCATGGCGTCCGCGCCGTGCTCGTCGTCCCGGTACGGGCGAACGGCGATCACCTCGGCATCCTGGTGCTCACCAGCAACACGACCGCCCTGATCCCCGGCCAGGCGGTCGAGGCGATCGAGCTCCTGGGCCTGCACCTCGGGACGACCCTGTCCGCGCGGGCTCAGCTCGCCCGGATGCAGCGACTGGCCTACAGCGACCCGCTCACCGGGGTCGCGAACCGCATGGGGTTCGAGCAGCTCCTGGCCAGGCACGACGCAGGACGGCTGTCGGGCGAGGTAGCCGGCGCGGCCTGGCTCGCGCTGTTCGACGTCGATCGCTTCAAGCAGATCAACGACCGCTTCGGCCACGGCGCCGGTGACGCGGCTCTGCGCTCCCTCGCGGCGGCGCTGGGGCGCAGCCTCGGCCCGACCGACCAGGTCTTCCGGGTGGGCGGTGACGAGTTCGCCGTCGTCGTCGGGGACGCCGACGAGGCTCGCGCGCACGTCCTGCTGCGGTCACTGACCGCGGCTGCCCTCGCGGTGCTCACGCCGCTCGGAGCCGGTCTGTCAGGTGGTGTCGCCGAGCTCTCGTCAGAGCACCCGAGCTCTCAGACCCTGGCGGCCGCTGACCGAGCGCTCTACCGCTGCAAGGCCGCCGGCGGGCTCAGCGTGATCTCCTCAGTCGCGTAGATCTCTGAGGGCCGCGGCGGCTGCGTTGACACCGCACATGCCGTGAACTCCCCCGCCGGGCGGCGTCGCCGCGGAGCAGAGGAACACGCCGGGAACGCCTGTGCTGTAAGGACGTGCGGTGAAGCGCGGGCGGCTCACGACCTGCCGCAGGTCGTTGCGTCCGGTGACAACGTCGCCACCGAGGTAGTTCGCGTTGTACGCCTGCAGCTCGCTGGTGGACCGGGTCGAGCGGCCCACGATCCGCTCGCGGGTGCCCGGTGCGAACCGCTCGATCTGGTCGAGCACCACCTCCGTCGCGTTCCCGGTCCACCCTGCGGGGACGTGGGCGTAGGACCACACCGGGTGGACGTCGCCCCGGGAGCGGCTCGGGTCCGCGAGGTACTGCTGGGCGACGAGGACGAAAGGGCTCTTCGGCATGCGACCTGCGTTGATGTCCCGCTCGGACGCGGCGACCTGCTCGATCGTGCCTCCGAGGTGCACGGTGCCCGCCTTGCGACAAGCCTCGTCCCGCCAGGGGATCCCGCCCTCGACGGCGAGGTCGACCTTGAACGCCCCGGGTCCGTGCCGGTAGGCGCGGTAGGCCCTCCGCACTCGGACCGGCAGGCGCTCCCCGATGACGTTGGCAGCGTTCGCCGGTGCGAGGTCGAGCATGACGATGCCGTCCAGGTCCCGCAGGCTCGTGACGGTCACCCCCGTCTCGATGGTCCCCCCCAGCTCCAGGAGCTCTGCGGCCATCGCGTCGGTGATGGACCGGGAACCGCCCTTCGCGACCGGCCACCCGAACGCATGACCGGCGGTCGTCAGCGCCATCCCGATGGCCGCGCTCCCAGGGGAGGTCAGCGGGCGGAAGGAGTGCGCAGCGACGCCAGCGAACAGCGCGCGGGCCTGGTCGCCCTTCCACCTCCGGGCGACGGCCGTGGCGGGAGCGAAGGCACGCAACCCGAAGCGTGCCAGGGCAACAGGGTGATGAGGGATGTTGAGGGAGGGCCGCAGGATGTCCTCGTTCAGCGCCTCGAAGCTGTTCGCGATCGGGCCGAACAACCGCCTCCATGCGGCTCCGTCCCTCCCGAGCCCGGCGACAGTGTCGTCGAGGGACCGCAGCAGCACGCCGGGCTGCTGCCCCTCGAGCGGGTGCGCGAGGTCGACCTCGGGCCACAGCCACTCGATCCCCTTCAGCCCTCGCAGGAAGGGCGACCCGACGCCCATCGGGTGGACAGCGGAGCAGACGTCGTGCAGCACGCCCGGCACGGTGAGCTCCTCGGTCCGCGTGCCACCGCCGATCGTGTCTGCCGCCTCGAGCACCGTGACCTTGACGCCGGCGCGCGCCAGCACGACCGCGGCCGACAGGCCGTTCGGTCCCGAACCGACGACGAAGGCCTCGGTCACTGCGACACCGGGATGCGGTCGATCTCCGGCCGGGACGACCAGCCGCGTCGGTTGCGACGCGGCTCGTCCGGTCCGTCGAGGCACGTGACGTCTCCCGGCACGGGCTTCAGCAAGCCGGTCGGAGCGAGCAGCCGAGCATCCACGTCTCGACGCTACCCAGTTCCTTCGACCAGCAGCCCGTTGACGATGCTGACCAGCCGGTCGGACGCCAGCGCCACCCGCGGATCGGACTTGCAGACGGCCAGCACGGCACGTCCGTCGCCTCGAAGGACGTCGACGAGCATGCGCACGCTCGCTTCGTCGAGGTAGCCGAACGGCTCGTCCAACAGCAGGACCGGCGCGTCTGAGGCGAGGGCGGTCGCGAGCCGGACCCGCTGCCGCTCCCCACCCGACAGCGTCCACATCTCGCGTCCCACCAGGTGCGGGGCCTGCAGGGCATCGACGACGACGTCGTGGTCGGCCCACTCGGTGCCGGGCGGCGTGTCGAGCAGGAAGCACGGTCCGCCCTCGACACTTCCCTGGGTGGGCGTCTCGACGCCGGCAAGCGCACGCAGGAGCGTCGAGGCACCCGTCGCGTGCTCGCCGGCGAGAACGGTGAGACCGGGAGCCAGGTCGAGGTGGAGCCCGTTCAGCGGTCCGAGCACGAGCCCGCGGGCGCGGATCACGTCGCCTTGGCGAGGGCTTGCTTCTTCAGCTCGGCGATGGCGGCCGGGAAGCCGTCGGCGATGTCCCAGAGGTCCGGGACGAGATCGGGACAACCGATCAGCCCGACGTCCAGGTTGCCCATGTTGGAGAGCACCGTGATGTTCAACCCCGACCCCGGGAGCAGTGGGCCGAACGGGAACACCGCGTTGACCTGCGCACCGGCGAGGTAGAGCGGGATCGGGGGCCCCGGCATGTTCGACACCACCAGCGACTGCAGCGGCGGGTGCAGCCGTGAGAGCCCGAACCCGTCGTAGAGCTTCGACCCGCCCATCATCACCAGCGGCGGGACGAGCTCGGCCATCCCACCGATGGTCTCGAGGCCGATCGCTTCGGTCATCCCCTTGCTCTCGATGCTGAGCCTCGCGCACTCCAGGAGCTGGTCGACGGGGTCCACGGTCTGCACCGGCAGCGGCACCATGATGGCCGTGATCTTGTCGGTCCCGGCAATGGCACCGGACCCGACGTTCATCGGAACACTGGCCACCAGGGGCTTGCTGGGCAAGGCATCTCGCGTGACGAGGTAGTCCCGCAACGAGGAGGTCACCGCAGCGAGGACGACGTCGTTCACCTTGGTCCCGAAGGTGTCTTTGATCAGCTTGATGTCCGCGAAGTCGACCTTCGTGAAGGCGCACTCCCGGGCGGCAGTCAGGCGCCCGTTGATGAGGGTGCGCGGCGCGCTGAAGGGCAGCGTCATCGGGGCCTTGGAGCCGACCGAGCGCACGACCATCGACCCCATGGACGCCACCCGCTTGCCCGAGCCGAGGACGCCCTTCACGACACCGGCAGGTCGACGGACCCCGTTGACGGCGGCCCGGCCGATCAGACCGGCGCTGGAGGGGTGCGGCTCGATGGGGATAGCCGGCGCCGGGTCGACGACGCGGATGTCCGGGCTGAGGTCGAGCAGGTGCGCCATCATGTCCGCGCCTGCCGAGCCGTAGATGGTCGAGTGGTGCATCTTGGCGACCATCGCCACCTGACCGGTGTCGAGGCCGTCGACGAGCCACAGCTCCCAGAGCGGCCGGTCCCGCGGCAGCACCTTGGAACCGATGTCCCCGACGAACCTCCCGAGCGCTTTGAGGTCACCGGGCTTGGCCAGGGTCGCATAGTGCAGGTGCTCGTCCAGGTCGACCTCGTGGTCGTGGACCCAGTACGGGTGGTCCAGGTGGAGGGGGACCTCGACGATGGTGCGCTCGAAGGACGGCATCAGGTGGATGCGGTCTTCCATCATCTGCCGGAACCGCTCCCGGCTGAAGCCGTCCTTCGCGCCCTTGGCGTCGAGGAGCATCACGCCGAGGACGTGCTGCTGCACGGTCGGTGACTCGATGTAGAGGAAGGACGCATCCATCGCGCTGAGCTGTTCCATGGCGTGCTCCCTCTAGCCCAGTGCCTTGACGGCGGTCTCTTTGGCCCACCGGTAGTCCGCCTTGCCCGCCGGTGAGCGGACGACCTTGTCGACGAGGACGAGGTCCTTCGGGACCTTGTAGCCCGCGACGCTCTCACGTACGTGCTCCTGCAGCTCAGCCAGGGTCACCGGGCCGAGCGCGTGCACGACGGCGACAACCCGCTCGCCCCATCGCTCGTCGGGCACCCCGACCACGAGCGCGTCCTCGACGGCGGGATGCGCCTTCAACGGCTCCTCGACCTCCTCGGGGTAGACCTTCTCGCCGCCCGTGTTGATGCACAGCGACCCGCGGCCCAGCAGGGTCACGCTGCCGTCCTCCTCCAGCGTCGCGTCATCGCCAGTCAGGGCCCATCGCACGCCGTCCACCTCGACGAACGTGGCAGCCGACTTCTCGGGGTCGTTGTGGTAGCGCAGGGGCACGTGTCCACGGCGTGCGATCTTGCCGACGACCCCGGAGCCGGGGACGACGACGGTGTTCTCCGGCGACATCACGGTGGTGAAGGCGTTGAGCTTGAACGTCCCGCCCTCCTTCGCCCCGAGCGCCCCGGTCTCGCTGGAGCCCAGCGAGTCCAGCAGCATGCGTCCCGGCAGCAGGGCGAGCAAGCGGTCCTTGGTGAACTGCGACAGCGGCGCACCGCTGGACGCGATGACCCACAGGCTGTCCGGCACGATGTCGGCCGCGTTCGCCTCGAGGTGGTCGAGCATCGGCTTGGTCATGGCGTCACCGACCAGCACGATGTTGAACACCTTCTCGTCCGAGATCGTCTGCCAGACCTCAGCTGGGTCGAAGCGACCGAGCGGCATGAGGACGACCTTGCCGCCCGTGTAGAGCATGTTGAACGCGAGCCAGTGCGCCGCGGCGTGCATCAGCGGCGGGGCACCGAGGGCCGTGATGCCGTTCTCAGGCAGTCGCTTCGCCAGATCGGAGGCGCTCGTCGCGAAGTCGCCGCTCTGAGTGAGGTCCCCGCCGCCCATCGCTGCCTTGAAGATGTCCTCATGGCGCCAGACGACGCCCTTCGGCATACCGGTCGTCCCGCCGGTGTAGATCAGGTACAGGTCGTCATCGGAGCGACCTGCCGCCGGCGGCCGGTCGCTCGACGCTGACGCGAGCGCGCCGTCGTAGTCCACCGACCCGGGGACGGCCGGACCGCCTGTGCCATCGGCCACGTCGAGGACGACCTTCAGCGGGGTGTCCATCGAGGCAGCGGCCTTGGTCGCGAACGCTCGGTGCACGAGCAGAGCGACGATGCCCGAGTCCTCGTACAGGTAGCGAAGCTCGCGTTCGACGTACCGGTAGTTGATGTTCACCGGGATCGCGGAGAGCTTGAACGCCGCGAGCATCCCCTCGAGGTACTCCGACCCGTTGGCCAGCTGCAGGCCGACGGCGTCGCCGGCTCCCACGCCGGCCTCGGACAGCACGTGCGCAAGCCGGTTGGAGCGCTCGTCGAGCTGGCGGTAGGTGAGTCGCCGGTCGCCGACGACGAGCACCTCGCGGTCGGGGTCGGCGTCGGCGACGGCCTCGTAGAGGTCAGCCAGGTTGAAGGTCACGACAGCACTCTCACACAACACGAGCACGCAGACGTTACGTTCGAGATCACGGGCGGCACCTTGCCGGAGCCCCTGACGAGCCGGAGGCACGGTGGTCGAGCGGTTGCCCGGTGCGGACGCGAGCTTCCTGTACATGGAGACGCCCACGCTCCACATGCACACCCTGAAGATCGCCCTGGTCGACGTCTCGTCCGTGCCCGGGGGCTACTCGTTCGAGAAGTTCCAGGAGGAGCTGGGGGCAAGGCTGCACCTGCTGCCGCCCTTCCGGCGACGGCTGATGAAGGTGCCGTTCCAGATCCACCACCCGGTCTGGGTGGAGGACCGCGACTTCGACCAGGACCTGCACGTGCAGCAGGACCGTGTCGCGGCACCCGGCGGCATGCGACAGCTCGAGGAGCTGATCGGCCGGATCGCCGGGACGCAGCTCGACCGGTCGCGGCCGCTCTGGGAGATCCACGTGTGCGAGGGGATGGCCGACGGCCGGATCGCCGTCGTCACCAAGATGCACCACGCGATCGCCGACGGGAACGCTGCCAACGCGCTCCTGGCCAACATCATGGACCTGGTCCCCGACGCCGTTGCGCCCGTGCCGACCGAGCCCTGGCACGGCGAGCCGACGCCGAGCCGGGGTGAGCTGCTCCGGGCCGCCGTCCTCGACTGGTTCCGGCAGCTGGCCTGGCTCCCGGCACTCCTGCTCAAGACGGCACGGAGCCTGCGTCAGGTCGCCGCGCACAAGAAGGAGTCGACGGTCGCGGTCCCCCGACCGATCCTGGACACCCCGCGCACCTCCTTCAACGGGCACATCACCGCGCGGCGGTCCTTCGCGACGGCAGTCCTCCCGATCGAGGACTTCAAGAAGGTCAAGACGGCGCACGGCGTGACCCTCAACGACGTCGTGCTCGCGGTCGTCGCCGGCGCGATGAACGAGTGGTTCGCGCGGCACGGCGAGACGGTC
>JAODNB010000064.1 GCA_025464795.1 Frankiales bacterium | reverse complement strand
CCAGCCACTCGGAGGCCCGTGGCCACAGCGGGTCGGTCACGCGCCGTCCTTCACGACGCGGTGCACGAGGTCCACCCCGGGCCGGTAGGCGAGCCAGGTCGGAGACGGGGCCTCCAGGACCACGAAGTCGGCGCGGGCCCCGACGTTGAGGTGGCCGACGTCCTCGAGCCCCAGTGCCGCAGCGCCGCCAGCGGTCGCGGCGAAGACCGCCTCGAGCGGCGACATCCCGAGCTCCCTGCAGGCCAGGGCGATGACGAAGGGCATCGACGTCGTGAAGCTCGTCCCGGGGTTGCAGTCGGTCGCCAGGGCGACGGTGACGCCCGCGTCGAGCAGCCGTCGCGCCGGGGCGTAGGGCGAGCGGGTGCTGAACTCGGCGACCGGTACGAGCGTCGCGACGACCTCGGCGTCACGCAGGGCTGCGACGTCGCCGTCGCTGAGGTGCGTGCAGTGGTCCGCGCTGAGAGCACCGAGCTCGGCGGCGAGCTGGACCCCAGGACCCGGGCCGAGCTGGTTCGCGTGCACGTGCACGTCGAGCCCGGCGGCCTGTCCGGCGAGGAGGACCGTGCGGCACTCGTCCACGTCGAACGCACCGGTCTCGCAGAAGGCGTCGATGGCGGTGGCCAGCGGGGCGCAGGCCTCCAGCATCTCTCCGGCGACGAGGTCGACGTAGCCCGGCTCGTCGGGCACGTGCGCCCCCAGGAAGGTCGTGTGGGGGGTCACCAGGCGCGCCACCCGCAGGGAGCGGCGCTCGTCGCGGACGGTGAGGCCGTACCCGCTCTTGGTCTCGAGGGTGGTCGTGCCGGAGCGTCGGGCCTCAGCGGCGAGGTGGAGGGCGCGCCGCAAGAGGCTGTCGTCGTCGGTCTCGCGCGTCGCTGCGACCGTCGACCGGATCCCGCCTGCTGCGTAAGGGGATCCGGACAGCCGCGCCTCGAACTCCTCGGTCCGGTCGCCACCGAACACCAGATGGGTGTGGCTGTCCACGAAGCCGGGGACGACAGCCCGTCCGGCGAGCTCGACGACCTCGTCGGTGGCGGCTTCGCCGTGGTGGACGACGCGGCCGTCCTGCACGACGAGAGCCGTGACGGGCTCGTCGCCCCAGGTCGTGAACGAGCCGCCGCGGTAGAGAGTGCTCACAGCATCGGCATGTCGATGCCGCGGTCTCGGGCGACCCGACGGGCGATGTCGTAGCCGGCGTCGGCGTGCCGGACGACCCCCATGCCCGGGTCGTTGGTGAGGACCCGCTCGACCCGCAGGGCACCGTCTGCGGTGCCGTCGGCGAGGACCTGCGCTCCGCAGTGCAGGGACTTGCCCATCCCGACACCGCCGCCGTGGTGCATGGCCACCCAGGCCGCACCGGACGCGACGTTGAGCAGGGCATCGAGGACGGGCCAGTCGGCGATCGCGTCCGAGCCGTCCATCATGGCCTCGGTCTCTCGGTAGGGCGAGGCGACCGAGCCGCTGTCGAGGTGGTCGCGACCGATGACGACGGGGGCCGAGATGGCGCCCCGCGCGACGAGGTCGTTGAGGATCAGACCCGCCTTCGCGCGCTCCCCGTACCCGAGCCAGCAGATGCGGGCCGGCAGGCCCTGGAACGCGACCTTCTCGCGGGCCAAGGGGATCCAGCGCTGCACGAACGGGCTGTCCGGGAAGGCCGCCAGTAACGCCTCGTCGGCGACGGCGATGTCCTGCGGATTCCCGGACAGCGCGACGAAGCGGAACGGCCCGATGCCCTCGCAGAACAGCGGCCGGATGTAGGCCGGGACGAAGCCGGGGTAGTCGAACGCCTCCGCCAGCCCGGCCTCGCGCGCCTCGCCGCGCAGGTTGTTGCCGTAGTCGAAGACCTCAGCGCCGGCCCGGGCGAAGCCGACCATCGCGCGGCAGTGCTCGACCATCGACGCCCGAGCGCGCTCGACGTACTCCTGCGGCTTGGTCCTTCGCAGCTCCAGCGCGTCCTGCAGCGAGAGCCCAGCCGGTACGTAGCCGTTCAGCGGGTCATGGGCGCTCGTCTGGTCGGTGACCACGTCGAACTGCTCGCCCGCCGCGAGCAGTGCCGGCAGCGCTTCGGCTGCGTTGGCGACGACTCCGATGGACAGCGGGATCCCTTGCTGGGCAGCCTCTCTGGCCCTGCGCAGACCCTCAGCGAGGCTGTCCACGGCGACATCGAGGTACCGAGTCTCCAGGCGCTTGGCGATGCGTGCCGGGTCGACGTCGAGGCACAGCGCGACCCCGCCGTTCATCGTCACCGACAGCGGCTGCGCCCCGCCCATCCCACCGAGGCCGGCCGTGAGGACGACCTTGCCGCGAAGCGTCCCGTCGTACCTCTGCTCGGCGAGCGCTGCGAAGGTCTGGAAGGTCCCTTGGACGATGCCCTGCGTGCCGATGTAGATCCACGAGCCGGCCGTCATCTGGCCGTACATCGTCAAGCCCATCGCCTCGAGCTCCCAAAAGTCCTTCCAGGTGGACCAGGCCGGGACGAGCAGGGAGTTCGCGATCAGGACGCGCGGTGCGTGCGGGAAAGTCCGGAACACGGCGACCGGCTTGCCGCTCTGCACCATCAGGGTCTCGTCGTCCTCGAGCCGCATCAGGGTCTGCTCGATCTTCGCGAGGGACTCGTGGTTGCGGGCCGCCTTCCCGTTCCCGCCGTAGACCACGAGGTCTTCGGGTCGCTCGGCGACGTCGGGGTGCAGGTTGTTGCGCAGGCACCGCAGCGCTGCCTCCTGCATCCAGCCCTTGCACTCCATGCTTGCTGCGGTGCTCATGCCAGCTCACCGATCTCTTCCTGGACGGCCTGGACGAGCGCGTCGGTCTGCACCAGCGCGACCACCGCTTCGATCTCGGGCGAGAGGAACCGGTCGGTCCCCGGTCCCTCGACGACGGTCCTGATCGCACGCAGTGCAGCGCCGGTCCCCGCTGCAGGCACTAGCGGGGCACGCAGGTCGAGGGCCCGGGCGGCTGCCATCAGCTCGATCGCGAGCACGCGGGACAGGCCGTCGACGGCCTTGAGCAGCTTGCGGCCGGCGTGCCAGCCCATGCTCACGTGGTCCTCCTGCATCGCTGAGGACGGGATGCTGTCGACCGACGCGGGCACGGCCAGCCGCTTCAGCTCGCTGACGACCCCGGCCTGGGTGTACTGCGCGATCATCAGCCCGGAGTCCACACCCGGGTCGGAAGCCAGGAACGCAGGCAGTCCCTGCGACCGGTTCCGGTCGAGCATCCGGTCGGTGCGCCGCTCGCTCATGCTTGCCAGGTCCGCGAGCGGGATGGCGAGGAAGTCCAGCGCGTACGCGATGGGTGCGCCGTGGAAGTTGCCGTTCGACTCGACGCGCCCGTCGGGCATCAGCACCGGGTTGTCGATGGCGCTGGCGGACTCACGCGCCGCGACGAGCCGGACGTGCTCGAGGGTGTCACGGCAGCCGCCGGCGACCTGGGGTGCGCACCGCAGGGAGTAGGCGTCCTGGACCCGGGTGTCGTCCGGACCGCGGTGGCTGGCCACGATCGGGCTGCCCTCCAGCAGCCGGCGCATGTTGGCGGCCGCGCTCGCCTGACCAGGATGCGGCCGCAGCGCCATGAGGTCCGCGGCCAAGGGCCGGTCGGTGCCGAGCAGCGCCTCCAGGCTCATGGCGGCGGCGACGTCGGCGACCTTCAGCAGCTGACCCAGGTCGTGGCTCGCGAGCATGAGCATCGCGAGCATCCCGTCGGTGCCGTTGATGAGAGCCAGGCCCTCCTTCTCCGCGAGCTCCACCGGCGCCAGCCCCGCCCTCCTGAGTGCCTCGGACGCGCTCATCATCGTCTCGCCGTAACGGACGGAGCCCTCGCCCATCACGGCCAGCGCGACGTGCGCCAGCGGGGCGAGATCGCCCGAGCAGCCGAGCGAGCCGTACTCCCGCACCACCGGTGTGATCCCGGCGTTCAGGAGCGCCGCGTAGGCCGTCGCCGTCGCCGGCCGCACCCCCGTGCGGCCGGTCGCGAGCGTCTGCAGGCGCAGCAGCGCCATCCCGCGGACGACCGCCGGCTCGACCTCGGCGCCACTGGACGCCGCATGAGACCGGACGAGGGAGCGCTGCAGCTGGGTACGGAGCTCCGGGGCGATGTGGCGGGTCGCCAGCGCGCCAAAACCGGTGGAGATGCCGTACGACGGTGTGGTTGCGTCGGCGAGCGCGTCCACGTGCTCGCGCGCCCTCGCCAGCCGGCTCAGGCAGTCGGCGTCCAGGGTGACGAGGGCGCCGTCGCGTGCGACCGCGACCAGCTCACGCTCGGTCAGCGGACGGTTCGCGATGAGTTCGACGTCCATAGGTCGTCATCACATCGCCTGGCAACTGTTCTGTCACACACCCGGTCTACTGTCCGGGCTGCAGCATCCGTCTTCGGGGGAGTCTTCGTGCGCCGTTTCGGTGAGCTTGTCCTGCGTCATCGCAGGGTCGTCGTGGGGATCTGGCTGGTCCTGTTCGTGGCCGGAGGCGCCGCGTCCAGTGCCGTCTCCACCCGGTTGAAGGTCGACTTCTCGCTCCCGGGCCAGCCGGGCACCAAGACTGCCGCAGCCATCGAGCGCGAGTTCGGCAACGGTGGCTTCACCACCCCCATGCTGGTGGCCGTCACTGCTCCCGCCGGCCAGACCATCACCGGTCACGAGGCGGAGGTCGGTGCAGCGTTCGCCGCCTCGGGCAAGGCGCTGCCGAACCTGCGCGTCATCGACGAGGCGACCGCCACCACCGGCACCGACAAGGGCGTCTTCCGCACGACCGACGACCGCACGGCGTTCGCCCTGCTCAACTACCCGTTCGAGCACTCCGGGGCGAAGGGCTTCGCGCTCCCCACGAAGGAGGTCACCGCCGCCACCACCAAGTCGGTTCCGAGCGGGTGGAGTGTCGGCGTGACGGGGGAGGACGTGCTGGCCGCGGGCGACAGCGACGGCTCCGGCCCCGGCGTGCTCCTGGAGGTCCTGCTCGGTGGGGTGGGAGCGCTCGTCGTGCTGGCCTTCGTCTTCGCGTCCTTCCTCGCCTTCTTGCCGCTCGTGGTGGCTGCTGCCTCCATCCTGCTGTCGTTCCTGCTGCTCCTGCCGATCACCTACGCGATCGACGTGTCCTTCATCGTGCAGTTCCTCATCGCGCTGATCGGTCTGGGGGTCGCGGTCGACTACTCGCTGCTGCTCGTCAACCGATGGCGCGAGGAGCGCGACCACGGCAAGGACAACCACGAAGCCGTCCTCGAGGCCATGGAGCACGCCGGCAAGGCGGTGCTCTTCAGCGGCGTCACCGTCGCCATCGGGCTGATCGCCCTGGTCGTGCTGCCCGTGCCGTTCATGCGCAGCATCGGCATCGGTGGCGCCATCATCCCGCTCGCCAGCGTGCTCACGACGATCACGCTGACGCCGGCGATCCTCGGTGGCATCGGGCCCAAGGTGGACTGGCCCAAGATCCGTCACGAGAGCCAGGCAAGCAGGTCCTGGACGGCCTGGGCGCGCGGCATCGTTCGGCACCGCGTGCTGGCCGCCGGTGCAGGTCTGCTCGTGATCGCTCTGCTGTTCGTCGCCTTCCTGAGCATCAAGATCGGTCTCGCCGAGTCGGGCTCCCTCGCCAAGGGCGGTCCCGCGTTCAGCGCCTTCGAGGGCCTGAAGAAGGGCGGCCTGACCACCGGCTACCTGACACCGCTGCAGGTGCTGGCCACCCCGGACAAGGCGGCCTCTGTGGCCGACGAGCTGCGCAAGGTCGACGGCATCGACAAGGTCATCGTGTCGACCGACGCCTCCAACGTGCGCAGCGGCAGCACGGTCGTGTTCGCGATCCCCCACAGCGAGACCGTCAACTCCTCGTCGGTCGGCCCGGTCAAGAAGGCCAAGGAGGCCCTCAAGGACAATGCCGCCGTGCTGGGCATCGCCGGGGTCGGCGCGGACCAGATCGACTTCCTCAAGGCCGTCTACGGCAACTTCCCCTTGATGCTGTCGATCATCGCGATCCTGACGTTCTTCCTGCTGGCTCGTGGCTTCCGCTCGGTGCTGCTGCCCTTGAAGGCGGTGGTCCTGAACCTCATCAGCCTGTCGGCCGTCTTCGGCTTCATGGTCCTGTTCTGGCAGCAGGGCCACGGCTCGGAAGCGATCTTCGGTGTCCAGCAGACCGGTGCCGTGACCTTCTGGGTGCCCCTGATGGTGTTCGCGTTCCTGTTCGGCCTGTCGATGGACTACGAGGTGTTCATCCTGTCGCGCATGCGAGAGGAGTACGACCGGCTCGGCGACACGGACGAGGCCGTCGTCGAGGGCATCGCCCGCACCGGACGGCTCGTCACCAGCGCCGCGCTCATCTTGTTCCTGGCCTTCGTCGCCCTGGCCTCCGGTCCGGGAACGGACCTGAAGGTCATGGCCACGGCTCTGGGCTTCGGGATCCTGCTCGACGCGACCGTCGTGCGCATGCTGCTCGTCCCCGCTCTGGTGTCGCTGTTCGGGAAGTGGAACTGGTACCTGCCGACCTGGCTCGGCAAGGCACTCCTGCTCAAGGCCGCTCCCGAGCCGGCGGTCGCCCTGGCCGACTAGGGTTCGCGGCGTGGTGATGCCGCTCCTCGTCCAGGACGAGCTCGCCGCATCTCGGCTCCGCCGGATGAAGCTGACAGCCACCGCCCTGCTCCTGCTCGCCGCAGCGCTCTACGTCACCTCCCTGTCGTACGACAGCCACGGCTACCTGCGCGCCGGGTCAGAAGCCGCCATGATCGGCGGCCTCGCGGACTGGTTCGCGGTGACAGCCTTGTTCCGTCGCCCGCTCGGGCTGCCCATCCCGCACACCGGGCTGGTGCCCCGCAAGAAGGACGACCTGGCGCTGAAGCTGGGCGAGTTCGTGACCGGCCACTTCCTCACCCGGGACGTGGTCGTGGAGCAGGTCCGGCAGGCCGACGTGGTGGGTCGGGTCGGGCGGTTCCTCGGCGAGCCCGACGTGTCCCATCGGCTCGCCAAGGAGGTCGCCTTCAACACCGGCGTGCTGCTGGAGGCGCTGGACGCCGATGCCGTCGTGGAGTCAGCCCTGGAGCTGCTGCGCCGTGACGCCGCGCGCCGCTCGTACGCGCCGGTCCTCGGCCGCGTGCTCGACCGTGCCGTGCAGGGCGGGACGCAGCGACCCCTCGTCGACATCATCGTCGGCCGTGCGCTGGCGTACCTCAGGGTGCACAGCCAGGAGCTGGTGCCGCAGGCCCGCGAGTTCGTCGACGACCGCGGGTGGCTCGCCTCGCTGCTCGTGTCGGACAAGCGCATCCGTGGGGTCATCGACGGCTTCGCCGACACCCTCGAGCAGGTCGAGCGCAACCCGCAGCACCCGGCTCGGCGGTGGCTGGAGGGCCTCCTGCGGTCCGTGGCGGACGAGCTGCAGCACAACCCGCGCACCGCCGCGAAGCTCGACGTCGTCCTCCGCCAGCTGATCGAGGACCCGCAGGCCCAAGCTGTGCTGCACGACGTCATCACGGACGCGATCGCCTCGATCCGCGAGTCGCTGTCGGAGGAGCACGGGGACCTGCAGCAGCGGATCGCGGAGCTGATCTGCTCGCTGGCCGCCCGGGCGCTGACCGACGTCGACTTCCACGACCGGCTCGAAAGGGCCGTCGAGGCGATCATGGGCCACGCCGTCGAGAACTACGGCGACGAGCTGACCTCCCTCATCCGCACGCAGGTCGCGCGGTGGGACGCCACCTCGGCCTCTGAGCGGATCGAGCTCGCCGTCGGCCGGGACCTCCAGTTCATCCGCATCAACGGGACGGCCGTCGGGGCGCTCGCCGGTCTCGCCATCCACACGGTGACCCTGGCCCTGTAGACGGCTAGGTCGGCTGGTAGCCGGGGCGACCGGCGGTGTTCCACTGCTCCCACAGCGCGAAGAACTCGGTGCCGAACGGGTCCTGGCCGCGCAGCGGCATGGAGGACCGGGCGATCGTGAAGTCCAGCGGCGCCAGGGACACCGCCGCCGCGAAGTGGGTCTCCGCGGCCTCGCGGTGCCCGTGGCGGTGCAGCCACGCGGCCAGCCGGCGCTCGGCGCGGGCCCGCAGCAGGTCGTCGTCCTCGGCGGGCTCGTCGACCTCCGGGACGACCCCGTCACGGACCCAGCTGCGCAGGGCGTCGTGGTGGCGGTCCGCGTCGACCTTCGTGAACTCCTCGAACTGGTTGTCGCCGGGGGCGATCGTCGGTGGCTTCACCATGCGCCCCTCCTCGTCGAGCCAGACCACCGACGGCACGTTGACGATGCCGAACACGTCCGACAACCGGTGCTCGGTGTCGACGCCGACAGGCAGGTCGGTGGTGTCGGCCCAGGGGCGTACGGCCTCGCGGTCCTCGTCGATCGCGACGGTGACGATGTCGAGGCCGTCCGCCTTCAGCTCCTCGGACAGCTGCTTCCAGGCGGGGAGCTCGTAGCGGCAGCCGCACCAGGTGGACCACGCGACGACCGCTGTCTTGCGCCCGGTGCCGGTGACCTGCACCTCGGCGCCGTCGACGTCCTGCAGGGTGACGGCGGGAGCGACCGAGCCGGTGGACACGGTCTGGCCGCTGGCCTCACCGAGCACGGCGACCGTGCGGTCGTCGAGGTCGTGCACGGCAACAGGGCGCCGGAGCGCAGCGGCGACGTCGACGAGGGAGACGGGCGCCTGCAGCGCGCACGGGACGCAGACGTCGCCGCGGCACAGGCCGTGCGGCTTGAGCTCCCAACCGGTCGCTTCGCGCAGCGCGTCGACGGACAGCAGCAGCCCGTCAGACTCGACGGAGGTCTCCCGGTCGCTGTCCAGCACGGTGATCACCACGCGGAAACTACTCTCCGGGAGCAGCTGAGGTGAGCGCGACCTCGCCGCGGGGTAAGGGGGCGACATGGACCTCCTGCCCCCGTGGGCCACTCCTGCCCGGCTCGAGCTCCAGCAGCAGGCTCGCGACCTGGCTCGCGACGTCGTGCTCCCGCTGGCCGACGAGCTGGACCCGGTCAAGGGGGAGATGCCTCGGGAGCTCGTGGAGCAGCTGGCGGCGAGAGGCTGGTTCGGCATCACGATCCCTGCGGAGCAGGGCGGACTGGGGCTCGGCGTCTTCGAGTACTGCCTGGTCTCCGAGGAGCTGGCCACCGCGTGGCTGAGCGTGGCCAGCATCCTGGCTCGCGGGCAGGGGCTCGGCACGCAGGTGCGCGATGACGCCCGCAGGGAGGACCTGCTCAAGCGCTCCGCGAAGGGTGAGTGGATCGGGTCGATCGCGCTGTCGGAGCCGAACGCCGGGTCCGACCTCGCCGGTGTCGCCACAACTGCCACCCGCGACGGCGACGACTGGGTCCTGACCGGCCACAAGCGTTGGGCCGGCAACGCGCTCGCCGCCGACTTCATCGAGGTGCTGGCCCGGGTGCGCGAGCCCGGTCCCGACGAGCCGCGGTCGGCGGGGCTGGAGCCCTTCCTGGTCGTGAAGGACCGCGGCACCTTCCCCGACGGCATGACGGGCACGGCCATCGACAAGGTCGGCTACCACGGCTTCCTCACCTGGGACCTGGTCCTCGACGGGGTCCGCGTGCCCGCGACGGACAAGCTGACCGGCCTCTACGCTGACGAGGGCTCGGCCGAGGACGAGGGCGGCTTCGCGTCGGTGCAGCGAGGGCTGAACATCGCGCGCGTGCACACCGCCGCCCGAGCGGTCGGACTGGCGCGCGCCGCGGTCGCCGACACCACGGCGTACCTGCAGGAGCGGGAGCAGTTCGGGCACCCGCTGGCCGAGTTCCAGGCACTGCGCTTCGAGCTGGCCACGATGGCTGCCGACGTGGCGCAGGCGCGCGCCTTCTGGTGCCAGGTCGCGCACCTGATCGACGAGGGCGTGCCGTGCGAGAGCGAGGCGGCCATGGTGAAGCTGCTGGCCACCGAGATGGCGGTGCGGGTGACGAGCTCGGCCATGCAGCTGCACGGCGGCAACGGCTACACGACCGAGCGTCGGGTCGAGAGGTACTGGCGGGACGCCCGCCTGACGACCATCTTCGAGGGCACCAGCGAGATCCAGCGCCGGATCATCAGCGACCGGCTGCTGCCAGCAGCTCGTAGGACCTGAGCCGGTCCTCGAACGCGTGCGCCGTGGTCGTGACCATGAGCTCCTGGGCTCCCGACTCCTTCACGAGCAGCTCGATCTGAGGCACTACGTCGTCGGGTGAGCCCAGGATCGCGCTGTCCAGGCGGCTCTCCGCGAAGGCCCGTTCGTGTGCGGTCCATGCGTGAGCCTCCGCCTCCGCGAGGCTCGGCAGGACGCCCGGCAGCCCCTGGCGGAGCCGGGTGAACGACAGCGCCCCCGGGAGCGCCAGCCTGCGCGCCTGCTCGTAGGTCGGTGCCACGAGGACGTTGGCGCACACCATCGCGTACGGCTCGGCCAGCACCCCCGGGCGGAAGCTGGTGCGGTAGAGATCCATCGCGGGGATGGTGTTCTCGCCGCTGAAGTGATGAGCGAACGCGAAGGGGAGCCCGAGCAGCCCCGCGAGCTGCGCGGAGAAGCCCGACGAGCCGAGCAGCCAGATCTCCGGGGAGTTGCCCGGCGCGGGTACGGCGCTGATGCCCTCCACGGGCCCTTCGAAGAACGCGCGCAGCAGGGCCAGCTCCGCCGGGAAGTCGTCACCGGAACCGCGGCGGAGCAGGGAGGCAGTCCGCTGGTCGGTCCCGGGCGCGCGTCCGAGCCCGAGGTCGATGCGCCCCGGGTGCAGTGCCTCGAGGGTGCCGAACTGCTCGGCGATCGTCAGCGGCGGGTGGTTGGGCAGCATCACGCCGCCCGACCCGACGCGGATGGTGCTCGTCGCCGCCGCCAGCGCGGCGATGAGGACCGCGGGGGTGCTCGAGGCGATGCCCGGCATGCCGTGGTGCTCGGCGACCCAGACCCGGCCGTACCCGAGTCGTTCGACGTGCTGGGCGAGCGCGATCGACTCCTGCATCGCCTGGGGGGTCGTGCGGCCGGCGGAGACGGGCGCGAGGTCGAGGACGCTGAGGGGGATCACGAACACCACAACGTCACCAGGCCCGCCGGGCTTCCAACGCCGCCGCCAGAGCCATCAGCCCGGTGACGTCGGAGCAGGCGTGGCCGGTCAGCGCTGCGATCCGGCGCAGCCGGTAGTCCAGGGTGTTCGGGTGCACGTGCAGCACCGCCGCCGCCGCACGTCGGTCGAGGTTGGCGGCGAGGAACACGCGGAGCGTCTCGAGCAGGTCTGGCTTGTCGTCCAGCGGGGCCAGCACCCCTGTGAGCTGGGCCAGAGCTGCTGAAGGTCGCGACAGCTGGTACGCCAGCGCGTGCGTCTCCAACCGGGCCGGCACCCCGGTTGCGAGCCCGGCGAGCTCCTCGGCGAGCTTTCCCGCCGCGGGCACGTCCGCAGGGGTGGCAGCGGTGGCGATGCCGAGGTGCACCGACGTGCCAACAGCCGCCCGCAGCTGTTCCACGAGGCCGTCGTCGACGTCGTGGGGGACCAGCACCACGCCGCCGTGGGTGTCCAGCAGGGGCAGGACCGGCCCCGGCAGTCCGTCCAGCACGTCGTGCAGCCGGCGGAGCTTGCGTCGGGAGGCGACCACGGCGTCCGTGTCGCGCCGGCCCTCGTCGGGATGACTGCCCAGCCGGAGCGCGAGCAGCGTCCAGCGACGCAGGACGTCGATGCCCGCCCTGGCCGCCAGGTCGTCCGCGTCGACGCCGGCCAGCAGCGCCCGCGCCAGGTCGCGGCGCACGTCCTGCTGAGCCCCCGCGATCAGCTGCTGCTCCCCGAGGTAGGTCTGGGTCACGACTCCGGTGACCCGCTGGATGTACAGCTGGAGGACATCGGCCGCCGTGAGGAGCTCGGGGGTCTCGTCCGGTCGCGCCTGCGCCACCAGCTCCCGCCAGGCCAGCCGCCCGCCGATCAGGTAGGCGGCGAGAAGCGCCTCGAGCGGGACGGCCTCATGCACCCGACGGATGGCCGACAACCGGTTCGTCTCGAGCTCGGCTTCCGTGGGTCCCCGCTGCTCCTGCACTGCCGCGAGGACCGCCAGCAGGCTGTCAGCGCAGATCGCGGTGATCTCGCCGTCGAGCTGCTCCTGGGGAAGGCGTGCGTAGAACGGGACGTCGGCGACGAACGTGGCCACCATCTCGGCGGCGAGCACGGGCACGCGGCGCCGGACGCGCGCAGCGAGCTGGGTCTGCCTCACGCGGTGCCTCCGTCCGTTGTGACGGCTCACAAGTCACCGGAGCGTAGTCCTGACGCTGAACAGCAGGCGAAACGGGCCCGGAACGCGAACATGGAGGTCATGAAGCGCCTGCTGCCCGCTCTGCTGCTCGTGCCCGTGCTCCTCGTCGCGGGGCACGCAGCTGCGGCGGTCGCTCCGGCGCCTGGGAAGAGCAGCCCCGCGGCTGCGTCGACCGTGACCACCGGCAGCGGGAGCAGGGCAGGCTTCAGCGTCGGGGCCGCGGTCCGGAGCATTCGACCGCGCAGCCAGGCGCAAGCCACGCACGTCGGCGGGTACGGCGACTGCCTCGGCTGCCAGCACGGCACCACCAGGGTCCGGGCTCACGACGACCTCGACGCCCGCGCGCTCTACGTCCGCGGTCAGGGCCGGGCCGTCGTGCTCGCCAGCGTCCCGTTGGAGGGGTGGTTCGCGGGATACCAGCAGGGCCACCGCCTCGGACTCACCGAGCTGCGCCAGGAAGCGGCCGCGCAGCTCAGCAGCCTCCCCGGGTCGGTGCCCGTCACGGCGGCGGACATTATCGTGAACAGCAACCACTGCCACGCCTGCCCCACGGTGGTCGGGTTGTGGGCCAACACCAACACCGCCTACCTGCGGCTGGTCTACGACCAGACGCTGGCGGCGATCGTCGCCGCCGCGCGGGCGTCGCAGCCGGCGACGCTGCGGTGGGCCACCGGCGACATCGGCTACGTCAACGACGTGACCGTCGGGCAGTCCAACGCCAACGAGGGCTGGCCGATCGACGGCCAGCTGTCGGTGCTGCAGGCCAGGGCCAAGGGCCGGACCGTCGCGACCTGGGTGAGCGTCCCGGCGCACGGCAACATCGGCTACGGCCCGGACCTGCCCGAGATGAACAGCGAGCACTTCGGCGCTGCGGCTCGCTGGCTGGAGGCGCACCAGGGCGGGGTCGGCATCGTCGTGCCGGGCACCCTCGGCGACCAGACGACGCCGATGCAGGGCGACGACCGCCGGCTGCCCAAGGACCCGCGGCCGGCACCTGCGGCGCGTCAGGGCAACGGCCGTGGCTATCCGGAGGCCTACGACGTCTTCGACCGGCTCGGCGCCCTGGTGGGAGCCACCGCGGTCGAGGCCCTCCAGCACCACGGCCACGGCATGGTCAGCGGGAAGGTCGCCGGGGCGGAGTCCTACCAGCTGGTGGCGTCGGACAACCCGCTGCTCCTCGGCTTGATGTACGGCCACGCGCTGCCGCCGGAGATCCCGCTGGTGACGCACGACGGGGCAGTCGCCGGCAACGTCACGGCCGACCGGGCGATCGTGCCGCCCTACCTCACTGGCGGCGCGGTGGGCGTCTGGTTCACAACGCTGCGGATCGGCGACGTCGCGGTGGCGAGCGAGCCCGGCGAGGCGTTCCCGCACGTGACGGAGGCCATCCGCGACGTGCTGAAGGGTGCCGCCAGCACCTTTGTGGTGGGCAACGCGCAGGACCAGCTCGGCTACTACTTCGAGGAGTGGGCGCACCCCCAGACGCTGTACTACTCCGCCGACCACTACCTCTACAACCTCGGCCCCACCCTGGCGCAGCAGAACATCCAGGCGCAGGTCCTCAACGGCCACGCCCTCGGCTTCGCCGTCGACGAGACGGCCGCCTCGCTCACCGCGGCAGCGGGCAACGACCACCTCCGCTACCTGAAGAAGGCCGGCATCCAGGTGTGGGCGTACCCGCAAGGGCTGCGAGATCCCTTGAAGGGCTGGCAGATCCCGCTCGGCATCTACTGGAACCACGCCCGCGGGTCGGAGTACGGCGTCCCCGGGGCCGAGGTGCCCTCCGGCCGTCCGGTCGTCACCTTCGACGGCAGGCCGGTCGTCGTCAACGGCGACGACACCCAGTTCGCCACCGTCGTGGTGCGTTGCGCAGGGGACTACCGGTTGCACGCCTCCCTGCCCGGCACGACCGCGACGTGGGACGCCGTCGTGCACGTCCGGTCCGGTCAGGACGTGACGAACACCGTCACCTACCCGAGCGGCACGGGCGAGCACCCGCTGGCCGCGCAGAACGCCCATGACGGGGTGCGCCGGACGTGCTGAAGCGGCTGCTCGTCGCCCTGCTCCTGCTCGCGCCTGCCGTCCCGGCTTCCGCCGCCAGCCGGTGTCCGAGCGAGCTGCTCGTCGGCGCGGCCAAGGCGGACATCACCCCCACCGCGTGGCCAGTGGGGGAGGCTGCCTACAGCATCGGGCGCCTCGGCTACTCCGCGGCGCACCCGTTCTGGGCGCGCTCCGTCGCGATCCGGTCGTGCGCGACCGGAACCACGGTGGTGATCACCTCCCTCGACAGCCAGGGGTACTTCGCCGCGTACAAGGAAGACCCCCTGACCGGGGAGGGCTACGGCACGGACGGCATCCGGGCTGCCGCGGCCCGGGCGACCGGCGTTCCTGCCGCGCACCTGGTGGTGGCCTCGACTCACACCCACAACAGCCCGGACAGCGTCGGGGTCTGGGGTGGCGGCTCGCAGCCGAACAACAAGGTGCCGTACCTGTCCCGGGTGAAGGCGCAGGCGGTCCGCTCGATCACCGACGCCGTCCGTGCACTGCGGCCCGCGAAGGTCCTGCTGGGCACCGCAGACGTCGGCTTCCTCCAGAGCACGGTCACGCAGGTCGGCAGTGATCCGAAGGACTACCCGATCGACACCACGCTGCGCGTCGTCCAGGCGGTCGGACTGACCGACTGCAGGCCCATCACGACGGTCGTGAACGCCAGCATCCACGCCACCGCGGCGGCGGAGGTGAAGGACGCACGGGGCCGGGACGCCATCGACCCGGACTGGCCAGGCCGAGTCGCGACGAACCTCGAGCAGCGGCTGCCCGGCGACGTGCCGGTGATCCTCCCGGGAGCGATGGGGCGGACCCAGACCCGCTTCCCCAAGGGGCAGGTCCCCAAGAGCAGCAAGCCGCTGGACCAGGTGGCGGCCTACGGCGACATCCTGACGCGCCGAGTCCTGACAGCCCTGGCTGGCGCGAAGCCCGTCCTCGGTGGGCAGGTCGCGGCGGCGCAGGCCTTCTTGCAGCAGGAGGTCGAGGATCCCGCCCTGGTGGCGCTGTTCTACGACGAGGCCGGCGTGCCCACGCCCGGTGGCCCGCCCGCCGTCGGGGGCCTGATGCGCTCCGTCCTGCCGCCCTACACGACCGGCTCGATCGTCCGGGTGGAGGCCGACCTGCTGCGCGTCGGGGACCTCGCGATCGCCACGGTGCCGGCCGAGGGCTACCCGCAGAACCAGCTCGAGGTCGCGAAGCGGGTTCAGGCCCGCGCGACCCTGGTGGTGGGGCTCGCTCAGGACCAGGTCGGCTACTCGCCACCGTTGTACGAGTACCCGCTCGTCGCGCTTGCCGACGGCGGCGACGAGGGCGTCTTCACCATCAACCCGCACTTCGGCGCAGACCTGGTCAACCAGCACGTCGCGCAGGCCGCGTCCCTGGGCTTCGCGACCACCGGGTCGACCTACCTGGGAACGGGCCCGATCGTCCCGCCGGGCCAGTTCCAGGCGGCACCCGAGCCGCCGCTGGTGGCGGAGCCGGCAGAGCGGCCCTACCACCCGGGCTGCGCGAAGGCGCCGGTCACCAGGCCCGCCGCCGCTCCAGCGCCGGCAGCTCGCAGTGCCCTGCCGGCGACAGGCGCCCCGACCGCCCTGCTGCTCGGCGGCCTCGTCGCCCTGGTCCTCGCCGGAGCGGTGCGCCGCCGGGTGTGATGCTGCTGCCGTGAAGCACGCGTCCTGGTTGGCCCTCGAGCCGGTGCCGTTCGTCCCCGAGGTGGTGCTGCATCAGGCCGACGACATGCACGGGCTCTGGGAGGCGGTGGGGACGACCGCTCCGCCGTACTGGGCGTTCCCCTGGCTCGGGGGTCAGGCGCTGGCCCGGTACGTGCTGGACAACCCGTCCGCCGTGAAGGGCAAGCGGGTGCTGGACCTCGCCACCGGATCAGGTCTGGTCGCGATCGCCGCGATGAGGGCCGGTGCAGCGTCGGTGCTGGCAGCCGACATCGACCCGCTCACCGAGGAGGTCGTCGCGCAGAACTGCCTCGCCAACGACGTGTCCGTGATGTGGACGGGCCTGGACCTGCTCGAGGGGCAGGTGCCCCACGTCGACCTCGTGCTGGCAGGCGACGTGCTCTACGAGCGGGACATGGCGACCCGGGTGCTGAGCTGGATCCAGGGGACGCGGGTGCTGCTCGGGGACCCAGGGCGCGACTACCTGCCGCAGCAGGGCCTGGTCGAGGTGGCGGCCTATGACATCGCGACGACCCGCGAGCTCGAAGGAGTTCCGGTCAAGCGGGTGCGGGTGTTCACGCTGCCTGTGGAGAACCCCTGAGGGCTGTCGGACCCCCGCTCGACGGTGGTCCTTCCCTACCTGAGGAGGACCCATGTGCTGGATGTGCGAGCACCCGGACAAGAGCTACGCGGACTACGTCGAGGAGATCGTGGTCCCGACGATCGCCCTGAGCGGCTGGGCCGTGCAGGGCGGTCGCGCCCTGACCTACACGATCGGTCTGACCGAGGTCGGGCAGCCGGAGCTGGCGGTCACGGGGAAGCCTCCGGACGAGGCCTACGACCTCATCGAGGCGGTCCTGGCAGGTGAGAGCCAGCCGAGAGCGGGGACCCGGTGCGACCTGCTGCTCGGACCGGCGCTCCGGGTGGTGCAGGTCGCGCATGCGCGCAGGTTGCGGGTGGCGAGGACGCTCTACGGCGACCGGGTCAGCGCCCTGCAGCTCGTCTGGGCGGACAGCCTGGGGAGGTGGCCCTGGGAAGCAGGTCCCGCGCAGCGCCAGGAGCTCCTGGGAGCGGTCGACCTGCGGAGAGCGGGGTAGTGCGCAGCGAAACACGAACGTCTTCCAGAGTTGACACGGAACCTCGCAGGTTCCACGTGCCGGAGCGTGAACTGAGAGGACATGCGCCGACACCTCGCTCTCGCCTCCCTCGCCGTCACGGCCCTCGCTGGAGCCCACGCCCTGGCGGGCGCGCCCTCGGTCGTGCCCCACCCGGCTCTCGTGGCCCCGGACGGCCACGGGCTCAGCCCCCAGTTCGCGTCGCTCGCCGACACGACGCGGGTGGCGCGCCGCACGGCAGCAGACGGGCGCGCGGACGCGCTGGCGTTCTGGGGCGCTTCGGCGATGAAGGCCCCCGCTGCCCAGGAGGGCAGCGTCGTGGGCAGGCTCGGCGTGGGCATGGCGACGTTCTGGCAGGGCGGCTACGTCGCGCAGCAGGTCGTCACCTCGCAGCTGCCGACGTCTGCGGCGTGCGAGGTCACGCACTGCTGGTCCTACCGGCTGGTGCTGACCGGTGCGGCCTACCGGCTGCGGGTGGGGATCGACACGCCTTCGCGCGAGTCGTCCTTCACGGTCGAGCTGATCGACGCGAGCGGCACCACGGTCGGCTCCGCGACGAACGACAACCGCTTCAACACCGAGCTGTTCCTGGCCAAGCCCGCGAAGGGGACCTACACGGTGCGGGTCGTCCCCCGCAACGCCGCGTACGCCGCGTTCCGGCTGCGGGCCAAGGCAGAGGCCAAGCCGGTCCCGTACGCGAAGAAGACGGCGCTGCTGCCGAACCTGCAGGCGACACCGCCGTACGAGTTCGGGTTCGTAGCACCGGCCAACCCGTTGAACGGGCTCTACCCACCGGACACCGTCAACCCGCCGTTGGACGTCCTCGGCGAGCACCCCGTGAGCTGCGCGGCGGACGAGTCGGTGGAGTCCGGTGCGAAGCGCTGCCTGCGCCTCACGACCGGTCCGCGCAACGCGGGCGCCGGCCCGATGGACCTCGCCTACTTCCCGGCGGAGCACGGCCTCGGCCTCGTCGCGGAGGGTCCCGTCACGCAGTACGTGCACTGGAGCGACGGGTCGGTGACCGAGCGGGCGGCGGGGACGTTCCTGTTCCACAAGACCCACGCGCACTACCACTACCAGGACATCCTGGACTACTCGATCTACAGCGTTGGGTCGGGCCACCGGCTCACCCCCGCGGGCAGGGGCACGAAGTCCGGGTTCAGCCCCGCTGACCAGCTGTTCGCCGACTGGTCCACGTTCAGCCAGGAGGACGGCCAGTACGTTGAGGGCGTCAGCAGCTCTCGCTCGGTCGGGGCCTCCACCTTCGGCCTGAGCGTGGGTTGGGGCGACGTCTACCGCTGGCAGCGGCCCGGCCAGTACGTCGAGTTCGCCGGCAACGGCGACGGCCTGTACGTCGTGCGCACCGTCGTGGACATCAAGAACCACGTCCTCGAGTCGAACGAGAAGGACAACGCCGCCTACGCTTACGTCCAGATCACGGGCGACTCCGTTCGCATCATCGAGCGCGGACAGGGAACAAGCCCGTGGGACCCGAACAAGAAGGTGTTCACCGACCGGTAACACGCGTGCGAGAGGCTCCATCCGTGATCGTGAAGCGCAAGCGCCTGGACAAGGTGCAAGTCACGTTCGTCCAGGTTCCGCGGGAGGAGCCGCTGTTCGTGGCGGGCACCTTCAACGACTGGCAGCGCGAGCCGCTCAAGAAGGCGAAGGACGGCTCGCTGCGGGCCACCGTCACCGTCCCAGCAGGTGAGACCGTGGCCTTCCGCTACGTCACGGCCTCGGGCGAGTGGTTCGACGACGAGGCGGCCGACAGCTACGCGGAGAACGACCAGGGCACCACGAACGGCCTCGTCCAGGTCTGAGCTCGCACCTTCTGACCCGCGACCGTTTCACATCCCGCTCGTTGAAACGGGCATGCGCCGCCCCCTGATCGCCCTCGCCGTCGCCTCCGTGGTCGCCGCGGGCTCCTTCACCAGCCTGTCCCAGGCCGCCACTCGCACCACGCCCACCGCGCAGGGCCTGAAGGACGCCCTCGCCAAGGGCGTGATCACGCTGGTGGAACCCCGTACGCCCTCCGCGGCCGACCGGTACGCCCCCGCGAACGGCTGCTTCGCGCTCGCCTCGGTCGCCTCCGGCAAGCTCGTGACCCGGACCGGAACGCTGTTCGCCGCCTCGGGCACGCGCGGCGAGCCGTTCCACTTCCAGGCCTTCGACCTGGGCAAGTACCTCCTGCTCGGCTCGCACTCCGACTTCCTCGCCACCGCAGCTCAGCCCCTCCCCACCCAGGAGGCGGCGCTCGCGGTCAAGGGCACGCTCGCGGGCACCGGTGACGAGTACGAGCGGGCCGTCCGCGGCCCGGCCGACACGGCCGTCGACACCGGCATCAGCGCTGTCGAGGTCGGCACCGCGCCGCTCGTCGCGCAGATCCGCGGGGACCAGGTCATCGACGCGACGGCTCCTTCCGCGGCAGCCGAGTGGGTGCTCAAGCAGGTCGGGTCGTCCTTCGTGCTGCAGCAGGCCTACGACGACGGGGACCCCTCCGTCGCAGGTCC